>NZ_CAJTCF010000124.1:0-6503 GCF_910574735.1 Duncaniella muricolitica
ACCCGGCCTACCTGCCAAGAGACCCGAGATTAAAAATTGAGTATTAACATATTTTTACACTAATTTCTATCTAAAATCCTTGCGCAGGTCAGAGTAAACGGTTACTATCTAATCTGCGTCCTGCGGACGCCCATGCGGGATGGGGCGTGGGATGCCGGTGCGGGGGCGGATGCCTGCGGACGCCTGTGCGGGAAGTGGTGTCAGGCTGCGGGCTGAGGGGTTTCTTCACAGGGGGGCTCGAGCTTTTTGTGGCGGGCATAGGCCGAGGCCATGCGCGTGTGGTAGGCTCGGCGGGCATAGGATGGGCCGTTGTAGCCGCGGGCAAAAGAGGCCCAGTTTTTGGCTTGCAGATGCTTGAGCAGTCCGGTGGTGGTGATAAATTCGGCAAACATTTCGAGCTGGTCGCGCTCGGAGCGTGACATTCTGTCGACAAAGTCGTCGATGCTTTCGGCTCCGCATTTTTTCCAGTTGAATCCGCCTATCTGAAACATGCCCCAGAATGTGCCTTCGACGGCGGCATGGGGGTGTATGGACTTGGCGGCCTCCAGGCGGCGGTTGGCTTTGATCTGCGAGCCGCGATGGGAGCTGAACACCACGGAATGTGATTTGCTGTATTTGGAGAGATTGACCCCGCGGCGTGTGGCGAATCGCCTGAACATTGTGAGGTCAAAATTGATGAGAGGTGTGCCGGGGGCAGAGAATCCCTCATGAGTACGGCCGGCTTCGATTTCTACTACGGCCTTGATGGCGGCGACTTCCACGCCCAGACGCAGGGCGACTTCCCGGAAGTCTTCTTCAGTCAATGTGAGGATGGTGTCGGTTGGCTCAGTGAGCTGTTGTGCAAGAGCGGTCGGTGAGGTATTTTCAGGGATCTCTGACGAGGGGGTGGTGCCGTCGCCACTGATTGTGAAAATCACTGAGGAGATCATTACCGATGCTGCGAGCAGGGCTGCACGTTGAAGCATATGATTCGGTTTAGTTCTACAATTCCCTTGCGCGCCTGTCGCGGCGCAGAGGGGGATAACTCATCACGAACATTCGCCGCTCGGGGGCACTACACGTGATCCGGGCGGGATAAGAAGAGAATGTTCTATATATTATAACGTTGCAGAGGGCTATTTATTTCATTCACAAGCGAAAAAACTCGGGGCCTGACGGTTTTAATCCTTCCGTCAGGCCCCGAAATGTTCATTACAGGGTGTGTGAGGCTATGATTGTTAAAGTAAGTTAAACCTCAAATTATCACTGCTTTTTCTTACTTTTTGAGCTCGGCCACCTTCTCGAGTGTGCGCTTGAGCTGTCCGTAGAACCGCTCTACGGCGGGGATGTGCATGCGCTCGGAGGGGGAGTGGACGTCGCGCAGGGTGGGACCGAACGACACCATGTCGAGATGGGGATATTTGGTGAGGAAGAGTCCACACTCCAGACCGGCGTGTATGGCCTTGATGGCGGGCTCGATGCCGTAAAGCTCCTTGTAGGCGTCGCGTGTGATCTTCATGATGGGCGACTCGAGGTTGGGCTGCCATCCGGGATAGCCTTCGCCGTGCTCTACGCGTGCGCCTGCCAGGAGGAAGTGGGCTTCGACCTGGGCTGCGATGTCGTGCTTGCGTGACTCTACTGAGCTGCGCTGGCTTGTGGTGATGACGATGGTGTTGTCAGCGGCCATCTTGACCGAGGCGAGGTTGGTCGATGTCTCGACGAGGCCTTCGAGGTCGCGGCTCATCGACACGACGCCGTGGGGTGCGGAGTAGATGGCGCGGATGAGGTTGAGCGATGTCTCCTGGTCGATGGTGAAGTCGGGGGCGTCGACGCTCTCCATGCCCATACGGAGGTTGGGCTCGAGACCGGCATACTCGTTTTCGAGCTCGGCGATGTAGGTGTTGAGCTGCACACGCACGTTCTCTTTGTTGGAGGTGTGGACGCCGATGACTGCATGTGCGGCGCGGGGGATGGCGTTGCGCAGGTTGCCGCCGTCGATCTCGGAGACTACGACCTCGTGCTGGTTGGAGAGACGGAAGAGGAAGCGGGCGAGGAGCTTGTTGGCATTGGCGCGGCCCAGATGTATGTCGCCGCCCGAGTGTCCGCCGTTGAGGCCTTCGACGTTGATGCGGAAGTAGAGGAAGTCCTTGGGAGCAAACGAACGCTTGTAGGTGAAGAATGCCTGGGTGTCGATGCCGCCGGCACAGCCTACGAATATCTCGGCGTCGTCCTCCGAGTCGAGGTTGAGCAGCATTGAGCCGCTGATCATGTCGGCACCGAGATTGTTGGCACCGGTCATGCCTGTCTCTTCGTCCATGGTGAAGAGGGCTTCGACGGGACCGTGCTCGAAGCTCTTGTCGGTAAGGATAGCCAGCGAGGCGGCCATGCCTATGCCGTTGTCGGCACCGAGCGTGGTGCCTTTGGTCTTGATCCACTCGCCGTCGACATAGGCGGGGATGGGCTGTGTGGTGAAGTCAAAGCTCTTGTCATTGCTCTCGCACACCATGTCCATGTGCCCCTGAAGTATCACGGTAGGGGCATCCTCGTGACCGGGAGTGGCGGGTATGCTGAGCACGACGTTACCGATCGCGTCGGTCTTGGAGGCTATGCCGTGCTTCTCGGCAAAGTCAAGAAGGTAGGCACGAATCTTCTCTTCCTTCTTGGAAGGACGCGGAATGCGGGTGATTTCGTCAAAAATCGAAAAGACAGCCTGGGGCTGCAAATCTTTAATTTCCATGATATATAAATTGATGTTAAAAAGAGTTTAGCTAAGTATAAAAAATGCTTAATTGCACCACTAAATTATAAAATAAAATTGATATGAGCACTATTATTAGGCCAAAATTGCTACTTTTGCAGTGGAAAATTACCCAAACCTATGACAACACTCCTATCCATAGCCCTCGCCGCCGGCCTTCTCGGCATAGCAGTCGTGCTGCTCGGAGTAAAGGCTCTGTTTGTTAAAGGAGGGCAATTTCCGTCAGGCCACGCTCACGACAACAGCGAGCTGCGCCGCCGGGGTGTAGGCTGTCACCGCGACATGTAGCCGGCCGCCGCCACCTCAATGAAACACTAAAAAATAATTATATTTTCACATTATCACACACGATTCTTGAAATGAAAAAGTTAGCAATGTCAGCTTCCTCGCTGCTCCTTGGCATCCTGGCCTTGAGCACTACTGCATGCGGAGGCGACCCCGCCGCCGACAAGAGCTCAGCCACACCTGCGTCAGCAGCGACACCGGCCGATGGCGCGACAACAATCAACATCCGCTATATCGACGGCGACTCAGTGCTCGCTCACTATCAGTTTGCCAAAGACCTTCAGGACGCTACAATGCGTGCAGTGCAGCGCATCGACAACGCCCGCAACTCCAAGGGCTCGGAGATACAGAAATTTGCCGCTTCAATCGAGCAGAAAGCCCGCTCAAACGGCTATCTCAACGAGGCAAGCTACAACGCCGACATGCAGAAGCTCCAGAAAATGCAGCAGGACGCCGAGAATTATCTCGCCAACCTCAGCCGCAACGCTGACAACGATCTCGGCCAGCAGCAGATACAGCTCAACGATTCAATAGAGAAGTTTATCAAGGAATACAATGCCACACGCAAGTATGACGCCATCCTTTACAAGAACGCAGGCGTATACTTCAACCCTGAACTTGACATCACCAACGAAGTAATCGAAGGTCTCAACGCCCGCTATACCAAGCCCGCTGAGAAGAAATAATATGACGTCAGGTCAAGCATAAGCTGCTTCTCCCCTCGCCCGACACTCTTGAATGTAAAAAAACGCATCAGCCGACAGGCCGATGCGTTTTCTCATTCATATGGCGTGCCGCTCCGGGCTGACTACCGGCAACAGACCGGCACACCGGTATTCAGCCGTCAGGCCGAAAGAGCCTCACGCAGACGCGAGCGGCAGTAGGCGACACGACTTTTTACCACAGCCATGGGGAGACTCATCTCCGATGCTATCTCGACCATAGTGTAGCCAGCGAAATAAAGCTCAGCCGTGCGACGGTAGTCATCGCCAAGCTCACCGAATGCACTTGTCACGTCAGAACACCTGTAAGTGCCCTCGAGAGGCACTCCGGCCACAGCCTGTGTGCCTGTGGTAAGCCTTACGGCATATACGTCGGCACACACCCTGCGCTCGGTCTTCTTACGTGAAAACTCCGCAGTGAAAATACTACGCATGATCGAGAACGCCCAACTTTTTAACGAAGCATCATCCACGGCTTCGGGCCTTTGTTCAAGTGCAGTCTCTGTCGTACAGTCCAAAAGCTTACGAGCCATCTCACGGTTAGATGTAAGCATGAACGCATAGTTCATGAGATTGCCCTGAAGGCTCATCAGCTTGTTGCGATAATCATTTGATGCCATAATTAACAGTCTTTAGGGTAAAATATCATTATCAAACACAAAATTACCAAATTCACATCGGCCTGCGAATTATTTCGAGCCAAAGAATACGCTTCACACGCACCCCTCTCGCACATAGCCATACATAGCGTTAATGTACAAACAATTAATACACCCGTTAAGTTGTTACAATTTTGTTACAATTTACATTAACGCAACCATATTGAAACAAAAAAAGCCACCGAAACATCTCATTTCGGTGGCAAGATTATTCAGAAATCGTACATTTAACGGTAGCTTAAATAATCTACCAAAACTATTAATCTTATTTACCAATCATTCATATTTTACCAATCATTCTATATCGGAGTCCGATTCTTCACAGAAGCGGCAACACTGATCCTTAAAAAAGTGTATATATGTGGAAATCTCTAAAATATCCGGAAGATACAGTCGTCACAGACACGGCTCCGACTCGCATCAGCGATAGTCGGCAAACTGGGCCTGGAGTTTCTTTCTTGCAAAGAATATGCGGCTCTTGACGGTGCCGAGCGGAAGATTCATCTTCTCGGCAATCTCGTTGTATTTGTAACCGGCCACGTGCATAGAGAACGGCACGCGATATTCTTCGGGGAAAGCATTGATTGCTGAAGTAATCTCCGATGCGCCATAAGAGCCCTCGGGAGTCTCCAGCCCCGAATCCTGAGAGAGATTCAGGTGATATAAATCCTCGGTCTGGTCAACTACCGTCTGCGACCTTACGGTGCGGCGATAGTTGTTGATGAATATGTTGCGCATTATGGTAAACACCCACCCCTTGAAATTGGTGTTGTCCACATACTTGCTCTCGTTGTCGAGAGCCTTGAGCGTGGTGTCCTGGAGCAGGTCATATGCGTTATCCCTGTTGGAAGTGAGCATGTAGGCAAAGTTAAGCAGATTGCCCTGGAGGCTCATCAATTTTGCTTCAAATTCCTTGTTTGCCATAATAGTAATCGACGTTAAAAGTTGAACGTTTAGGATTGTCAGATGATGCAGAGTCCGTCGGCCGGGCTTGTCTCCTTCCGACAATTCAAAGTTACAACCTTAGCAGCCAATAGCATAATTTGTGATATTAAAAAATGTTCTAAGGCTGAAATAAGACATAATATCACACTTACCCAATTGTGATTCAAAACATTAGCCAACAAGACAAATTATTACAAATATGTTACAACTACTGAATTATTAACAAAATCAGCAACAAAATGCGGTAACGAATAGCAAGAAAACAGCAAGAAAAGATAACAATACAATAAATATAGGCGATATAACAGTAACGATATATCACACCTCATAGGCATGCAATCATGCCGGCAATATCCATCTGCCCTTTTCAACTTTCAAACGATATCAGATACCCAGCAGAATGAGCGGCAGCTATCCTGACAACCTACCATCGCCCTATAATCGGCGTCCTCTCGTACACCATTCCTGTGTTGGAGCCATTTGTACGGGCATAGCTCCGCTGCGCTTCGGTGTCCCCGCTTACAACCCAATCAGCGTCCTGCGGACTCCCCATACGGAAGAATACACGCGAATGCTCCATCGACAACAATGGGCGATGAATCATGGAGACTGATGCGTGAGGATCCAAATAAATTTTATACTGAAGCAACCGATTTATGCATTGGAATAAAAAAACTTTTGTATCTTTTTAAACTTATGAAACTTTTGTATCTCCTCCCCGGGTATGGCGGGGTGCGGAGTGGGGATAAAAAAAGTCCGCCCGGATTCCTGTGAAGGAGTCCGGGCGGACGGAAGGGGCGGTTATCTACTTTCCCACTTTCGCAGTATCATCGACGTGGTGAGGTTTAACTTCTCTGTTCGGAATGGGAAGAGGTGGAGCCCTCACGCTATGGCCACCTTAAGCTTGTTCGCAGTCGCTGAAGGTCTATGACCGACGCGCTGTATAAGGTTAAGAGAGTGTCTGGAAAGCGACAAATCATTCACTCATTGCAACAACCGACGTATCACTTCGTCGACCCAAGGCTTTCTTGAACGATTAGCCCGTAGGACTGCCTTGTAGCCAAGTCGCTATTTTGTAGCTTTAACTTTTACATGTTTTAAGGGATGTCTCCCTAAGAAAGGGTTTGGGCGATTAGTATCGCTCGGCTGAACACA
>NZ_CAJTCF010000125.1:0-6332 GCF_910574735.1 Duncaniella muricolitica
CAATGGAGAGCCGGATACGCTGAAAGGTGTAAGTCCGGTTCGGGGGCAGACTCGGGGAAACCTACCGCAGAAATGCGGCAAGGCGCCCCGGTGTCGAGCCTACAAAGTCGCACCCAACGTCTGCCCGACAAGACGGGCGGTACTCTGCATGCCGCCCGCACCGCCGGTACGATGTACAGGGGTGGCCATAACCATTACGATATTGTTAGGAGTCTGAAACAGGCCGAATCCAATGCCACACACGGCCATGCGCCACGCGATATTCCACTCGGCTGTCCCCGACGATGGCGCGGATATCAGCAACACCACTCCGGCCGCATAGACAGCCATGCCGCATGCAGCAGTGATTCCGGCATTATGACGCTCGACATAACGGGCGGCCAACGGCGATACTATCATTGTAGCCAACGGCCACGGTGTCATAAGCAGCCCCGTATTTATTTCCGAAAATCCATAACTATTGAGAAACATAAACGGTAACGCAATCATCGCCAGATTCTGGGCTATGAACGAGCACACCGACGTGGAGATGCTCAGCGAATAGAGCCTTATCCTAAACAGGTCGACCGGCAACATCGGAGACTCCATGCCAAGCTGACGGCGCACATAGAAAATACCTGTCACAACTCCGACTGCCAGCATACACGCATTGACCGTCACATCTCCTTTTCGGGCAAAATTACCGACCGACAGAAATATCAGCCCGAACACTATGACATTGAGTATCGCACTCACCCAATCATAATGTCCGCAATGTTCTCTTGGCGGATTGGACGGCAATAGCTTCTTGCCAAGAATAAATGCCACAAGTCCAAAAGGCACGTTTATGAGAAAAAGCCAATGCCACGACGCGACTGAAAGTACAGCTCCTGCTATGGTAGGTCCGGCAGCGGTAGCTATGGCGATGACCATGGCATTGAGAGCCAGCCCGCGGCCAAGCACCTCGCGCGGATATATGAGCCGTGTAAGGGCTATATTCACACCCATGACACTTGCGGCCCCTACCCCTTGTAATGCTCTGGCGGCTACAATCATGGCAAACGACCCGGATAATGCGCACATCACTGACGAAATCGTAAAGACCAGCACGCCGACCATGAAACACCGACGATAGCTGTATCGGTCGCCAAACGATGACATCGGCAGCAAAAGCATGGTAATGATCAACTGATAGACTGTGACAATCCATACGGCATCCGAGTCGGATATGCCAAACTTATCAGCCATAACCGGCAACGCGACATTGACCACCGTGACATCCAGCACAGTCATCACAAGGACTATCAGCACAGCGATGACAGCCACATAATTTCTTATCGAAAACTTAACAGCAGACATATGTCATTTCTTTCTTAACCGTATATTTTGAAAAACGTGATTGCTTATTTAAGTAATAAGATACATATACTTAAAAAAGTTTAATTTCACCCGTAAACAATACGTTTATCATGGTAAAATACATTAATTAACCCGATACCGGCAATAAAAAATATCAGCAAATCGATTGCAATATGGCCGTCAAACTATTAAATTTGCAAAATAATACCTCCAATAACATCAACCTATGCAAACAAAATGCGGATGGCAATCGAACATGGGCTTAAAAATATGACTCTCCGGCAACTGTGGGAACTGTTCCCGATAGTGCTGACACCACATCAGGCTCAATGGAAGAAATGGGCCGAAGAGGAGCGTGTAAGCCTTTACCGATTGTTGTCCGACATCTCGCCGTTAACAGTCACTCATATCGGCAGTACAGCTATCAAGGGGATTCATGCCAAGCCAATCATCGACCTCCTTGTCGAAATTACTGTCAATCATGATTGGGAGAATGTCAGGACTCGTATGGAGTCGGCTGGATATATATGTATGTCAGCATCTATCGGCAGAATGAGTTTCAACAAAGGTTACACACCAGACGGATATGCCGACAGAGTGTTCCACATCCACGTCCGTGCTTGCGGAGATAACGATGAAATCTATTTTCGTGACTATCTGAGGAGCCATCCCGAGACGGCTCGGGAATATGAGATGCTCAAACTAAGTCTACTGCCCAAATACAAGAATGACCGTGACGCATATACTGCGGCAAAATCAGACTTTGTAACCCGCATCACATCCATTGCAAAAAATCGCAACAATAATCATGCTAATGAACCTAATATCACGAATGGCTTAACTAAGATGAAAAAAATCATTATAATCGGTTGTCCCGGGGCCGGCAAGAGTACTTTTGCAAGGAAACTTTCGGCCAAGACAGGGCTTCCGCTGCACTATCTTGATACGATATGGCATTTGCCTGACCGTACCACATTGAGCAGGGAACAATTTGTCACACAGATTGAAAAGATTATGGCCGGAAATGAGTGGATTATTGACGGGAACTATCTTCATACGATGCCACGAAGGCTCGAATGTTGTGACACAGTCGTTTTCTTCGACCTGCCGTTGGCTGTATGTCTCGCAGGCGCGGAGGAACGCATAGGTAAGTCGAGGGAGGATATGCCGTGGTCCGACGACAAGCTGGATGCCGGATTTCGTCAATGGATTATTGATTTTCCATCACAGCAACTGCCGGTTATTCGCGACCTGCTCTCAGAACACAGGCAACGACTCAACATCATCGTGTTTCACACAAGAGATGAAGCCGATGCTTTTATTGATTCGATACATTTTTGAAAAAACGAGTAACAACCAACCTGAAAACGCATAAGATACAACCATCACATCCATCAAAAATGAATAATCAAAGCGGCAAAGGGTGTTGCAGATGCAGCATATGAAATTCAGAGATTTTAAAAGATAGTTGCCAAAAATATTTATTTTTGCAGAACCTAAGTTATGAATATCAATAATTAATGTCTGCCAATGAATACACAACATGTGCTTATTACTGATAATGGCGAGCAAAGGACCTCAAATGTGACATACGAGCGCATATTCAATGCCTTGTATAATATCAAGTCCAACGAATATGTCACTCTGGAAAAGTGCCTCCCTGTCAAAATCATCCGGGAGGCCGAGGCTTTTGCCATGACATTCTATAAAGATTCGCGCTTCGCCGTATATTTCAGAGTACGGAAAACCGTGTTGCGAATGTGCAAAAACGGGATTGATTGCGAAAAAGCCATTGGCATGATGTGCGACTTCTTCCACTCGGCCAAATTGCCCGACATGACCGACTGGGTATGCGAGGAGCTGAGCCCCGAGCCAGAAAAAACATCGACAAGCCTTATGGTAGATGGCCAAGAATTCCGACATTTTGACTTTTCCGATGTCATGGCCGCACTTGAGAATATACGCGACGGCGTGTCGCGGTGGCTTAACTATACCATCTCCGGCGACAATGGCGGATACATGACCGTACGCCGGTATGAAAAGTCTGACGCTACCACCGCCTATAAAGTCGAATGGGTCAGATGGAACGATTCAGAGCCGACAGGATGTCGCGGGGTCATTACCGACTTCGCGGCCTTACGCGGATGGCTGTGGGAACTCGCGCTCAGTCATGAGTATCCCGCCCCCGGGCCGCAATGGACAAATTTTGATGTCAACGATCATTTTCAGAGATTAGTATTCCGATTTTTAGACGAAGACGATGAACGGTAAATACAGCCTGCCTGTCGTGAAGGCAGTTGATCTTATATGGACAAGTTTTGACCGCGAGGAGATACATCGCGGCTATGCGATGCTTATGCAGGCGGCACAGCAAGGTGACGCCGATGCGTTGTGCTTCATTGCACGCTGCTTCATGGGCGAAGAATACGTGTGGAGCGGAGCCGGCTTCGCCACCGACGATGCCAATGCCTCTATGCTGATGCAGAAAAGCGCGCTGATGGGGAGTGCCACCGGTGTGCTTTGTGCAGTGAGAAGCGGCAACTTCACCCCCGCCGTGCAGCGCGGCATGCCTTTTGCCTCATTCAAGGAGGCTTTTGACGAGATACTCGGGCAGGCCGAGCGTGGCAATGCTTTTTGTTGCTACATGATAGGCAATGTCTATTTCTGGGGCGACTATCTGCTCGTGGAACCCGAGCTTGCCAAAAAATTCAAGAATGAAAACAAATATAATGCCTGGGCCTATCCGATAGCCAAAGAATGGTATGAACGTAGCTTCCGGGGACGAGTATGTGCCGGCTGGGGCAACTACTGCGACATCCGCAAATCGGGATTATGCAGCATCAAGCAGGATGTCTACGAGGCTTATTTCAGCGCGCTTGCTGAAATATCGCCTGTAATATGCAACAACTACGGTTTTTATCTCGAGACCGAAAAGAATAATCCCGAAGCCGGCCTCACTTACTATGCCAAGGCAGCCATGCGGGGCGACATGCAGGGTGCTTATAATGCCGGTCTGGACTATGACCAGGGAGTCGGCGTGCAGCAGGACATCGACACAGCTTTCGATTTTTACGAACTGGCCGCTTTCGGAAATCATCCCGGCGGCCAGTGGCAGGTGGGCTATTACCATTTCCACGGCTGGGGTAAAGTCGAACAGGATTACGCCAAAGCGGCCGACTGGTTTGAAAAAGCATACACCAATCCCAAATGCAAGGGCAGAAACAAACTGCAATCAGCAGCCTATCTCGGCATCTGCTGCCAGGAAGGGCTCGGCGTAGTGCAGGACGATGACGCGGCTCTGGAATATCTCCTGGAGGCCGAAGAAGGCATCGACGACTTGTGGGAACCAATAAATGGGATGGTGCTCAACGCTCTTGGAGTAGCCTATGCTTTCGGCCGTGGCACGGAGGAAGACGAAGAGCTGGCTTACCAATATTTTGAAGACGCAGCAAAGCTCGGATCGGAGGAAGCCCGGAAACATCTCAAGGACATGAACTTTTCCAATTCGGACGAAAATGATAAATCCCGCAACAATAAAAAAGAGATAGATCCATTCTATCTGAGCCTGACGAAAAAGATCATAGACGCCACAACCAAAGACATGCAGGAGATACTCTCACAGGTGGGTGACGAGCATATCTACGCGGCGGCATTGGTCACCGACAGCAATTGTGTCACTCTATTTCTCGCCGTCAACACCATAGAGTATCTGGCTGCCAATGATGACCCGGATAGCGAAACCCAATGGATGCCTGACGAATGGGGATATTCCGATGCCGACAACAGCCAACTGTCAAAACTCAGCAAATCGCTTTGGCAGCATTACAGCAACCTTCCGGGCGAAAAATTCTTCATCGATGCGGTAATATCAGCCATGAAACAGCTCAGAGATACAGGAGTCTTTGGGAAACACACCGACGGGATGACTTGTTTCGTCTCCATGTCGGACGATGACAACACCGAAAGCATTGAGAACGAATCAGCAATCCGAATAAATCCGCCTTCCTTAGCCGCCACATTCCTGGACCGTGAGAGATAAGCCAATGATTCTCCACTCACGGAATACGCCCCATACATCAGATCCTTTTGCGATTATCTATCAGCCACTGTCCACTCGGGATTTTTGCGACGGGAGAATCCCCATACAAACAGACGGTTGACAAACGAGTATTTCAGCCCTGCATAGTGTCGCGCTTTGTGAGGACAGACCGCGATACATCTACCGCAGGATATACATTTGTCATTGTCGGTAACATACGGTTCGGCCGGACTTATAGCTCCGGCCGGACACATGTCGGCACACTTACGGCATGACCGGCATACTTTACGGTCGACTTGCGGATGCA
Source organism: Duncaniella muricolitica (assembly GCF_910574735.1). Classification (NCBI taxonomy): domain Bacteria; kingdom Pseudomonadati; phylum Bacteroidota; class Bacteroidia; order Bacteroidales; family Muribaculaceae; genus Duncaniella; species Duncaniella muricolitica. Next base: position 5,685 of record NZ_CAJTCF010000125.1, read on the forward strand.
TGGGTACTCCAGCTATTTTCTTATAGGGGCGTTTGCCTTTTACGTTTAAGCCACCCTGTCGGCCGGCCATGACAGCCTCACAGCATGCGTTGCCAAAAGCCTTGAGTTCACGCTTGTCATCCATGTCGGGCCGTTCCGAGCCCACAGTCGGGAATATTGAATGTTGACCGATAAAGGCACCGGCACCTATTACGTTGAATCCACACTGAGTAAGGATGTCGGTCAATTCGAGGAGCGCGTCGTCATAATCACGGTTACCATACACTACCATCGCTATCGCCTTCGCACCATTGCCTTGCAATCGGCACAGGCTTTCAGCCACCATCCCGGGAAGTCGTCCGCCATAAACAGGAGCAGCGACTGTCACAATATCTTCTCCACCGGGATTAGGCTTCTCCGCATTGAGGTTATCTGCAAGATTGATATCCGACACCGATTCCACGCCCAGTGTCGAGGCTACAGCTTCGACACATTTACGCGTAGTGCCTGTCGCGCTGAAATATATATTAACGTGAGTTCGATATAAGCAATCAGAACAAAGTTAGCTGGTTATCTGTCACAAACTCCAAAGAGATAGACGGTTTCTTTGGGAAAAAGCAGTAAGCAGCGATAGCACTCAAGGCATTGGTGATAAAATTAGCGAAAGAC
>NZ_CAJTCF010000126.1:0-6265 GCF_910574735.1 Duncaniella muricolitica
TATTCAATAGTTTTGAATACCATAAAGTTACAAAACTTTATGGACATAAAAAAGCCTCAGCTTGTGAAAGTTGAGGCTTTTGCTATTTTTTTTGAGAAATAGTTCTGCAACAACCTCAGGTTAGACTATGGCTACCAGTCCGCTCTGACGGGAATTGTGGAACGTCCGAAACTAAAGGGCATTCTCGACCGGCGTCAGAGGACCGGAATGTCCGAAGAGTCGGAATATGCGTTTATGGCTTCCAAAGAAGCATTTGATGAAGCCGGCATTTCAGATGACTATCTAAAGGAGAACGAAGTTGGTATCATCTTCGGTAACGATTCATCGGCCAAGGCTGTCATTGAGGCTCATGAAATAATGAAAGAAAAGAAAGATTCCGCATTAGTAGGATCTGGTTCTATTTTTCAGTCCATGAACTCGACGGTCAATATGAACCTCAGCACCATATTCCACCTTAAAGGAATTAATATGACCATAAGTGCAGCCTGTGCCAGCGGATCTCATTCTATAGGTCTTGGATATATGATGATTAAACAAGGTCTTCAAGATATGATATTGGTTGGAGGTGCTCAGGAAACCAACTACTACTCAATGTCTTCTTTCGATGCTCTTGGCACTTTCTCTTCAAGAATGGATGAGCCTACCAAAGCATCACGTCCATTTGATAAGAACAGGGATGGATTGATTCCCAGTGGCGGTGCCGCAGCATTGGTGCTTGAAGATTATGACCACGCCATTGCCAGAGGTGCAAACATTCTTGCTGAAGTGGTGGGATATGGATTTTCATCAAATGGCGGAGGCATCTCACAGCCCAGCGATGAAGGGTCAGAGCGAGCAATGAAAAGGGCACTCGCAGACGCAGGTATTTCTGCTGAGGAAGTTGATTATGTGAATGCACATGCCACTTCAACTCCTCAGGGTGATGACTATGAGGCAATAGCATTAGACCGGATATTCGGCGGGAAGAAAGCTCTTATAAGCTCTACCAAATCCATGACCGGTCATGAGTGTTGGATGGCTGGAGCTAGCGAAGCTGTTTATTGTGTTTTGATGATGCAAAATAGTTTTGTAGCACCAAACATCAATTTGGATGAGCCTAGTGAACATGCAGCTAATCTTAATATAGCTAAATCTACAATAGACATGCCAATTGATATTGCACTCAGCAACTCATTTGGATTTGGTGGAACAAATAGTGCTCTTGTGATAAAAAAAATAATCTAACGTAATAATCATATGAAAAAGTTACTCTTTTCAATTTTAATTGTCATGATGGCAATCCCTGCTTTAGCAGGGACCAAACTCGTGACAGGTTCACTCTCAGAACTGAAGGGAGCAAAAAGCGTTCCGTTCATTGTCAATTGGGATGGTGCTGTGTACAGCAAAGCTGGTACACTTGTTGATTTCCTTGACAAAGCAGTCAGAAACAATGACTGGGAAGAAGGTTCTCTCAACTACCTCTTCCAAAAGGCTAATTCGCGTACTGGCGAATATGGTGTTCGTCTTGTTGACAAAGATACTCAGACAGACTCTGAATACTACTTTGAAATGGTAGTGGAAACCATTTCAAAAGGCGGAGACATAAAAGGAGAAATTCACCTGAAGAAAAAGGGTCAGGATGAGCCTATCGCAATCATGACATTTGCATCTGATGATGCAGACGACAATGATAAAATTGCCTTTCGAGATCAATTTAAGTCCATCGGAGAAAGTCTCGGGAAGTTAATTGTAAAACAAATTAAGTAAACCAATGAATCATAAAGTTATGGGGCTAAGGAGTCCCATAACTTTTAATGCAAAAATTGAATGAATCTATTTCCAGAACTTAAAAAGAGATATTCAGGAGACAATCTAAATGCAAGAGAAGCTCAACGTCTTGCAGAGTTTATTGCATTTGGCCCTGTGGTATTCCAGACTGCTCGCATTTTGTTAAAATGGGGAATCTTGGATATAATTCGGGATTCAGATAATGGTATGACCATTGATGAAGTCGCGAAACATACTAACATCTCCATATACGCTGCAAAATGTCTGATGGAAGCTGCTCTTTGTATCGGTATACTTTTTATAGATCCGGAAACAGATCGGTTCAAAATATCAAAGACAGGATGGTTTCTCATTAACGACCCAGCAGTACGTGTTAATATTGATTTTAATCATGATGTTAACTACGAAGGCTGGTTCCACCTTGAAGAATCTCTTAAAGAGGGGAAGCCTGCCGGATTAAAACATTTCGGTGACTGGCCAACAGTTTACGAGGGCTTATCCAGCCTTCCGGAGCAAGTGCAAAAGTCATGGTTCGGATTTGACCATTTTTACAGTGATTCGTCATTTCCAGAAGCTCTCGAAATTGTATTTAAGAAGAATAAGACACGGTCGCTATATGATGTCGGTGGTAATACCGGCAAATGGGCTCTCCAGTGTGTTGCATATGATAATGACGTTGAGGTAACCATATTGGATCTTCCTCAGCAAATCAAGCTGATGGAAACGAATACATCCGGGAAAGAAGGAGCCAATCGCATAAAGGGATATGGGATTAATCTTCTTGAAGCTTCCGCAAAGTTCCCCAAAAACGAAACCGCGCCCGATGCCATTTGGATGAGCCAGTTTCTGGATTGCTTCTCAATGGAAGAAATCGTAAGCATTCTTTCAATAGCCAAGGAAGCTATGGGTGACAACACCAGAATCTATATAATGGAAACATTATGGGACCGTCAGCGTTTTGAACCCGCGGCTTTCTGTCTGACTATGACAAGCCTATATTTTACAGCCATTGCAAATGGCAACAGTAAAATGTACAACACTGAAGATCTTGCAGAGTGCATAAAGAAAGCCGGACTTGAAATAGAAAAAATTTATGACGGGTTGGGTCAAGGGCACAGCATAATAAAAGTAAAACTAATAAACCAATAACAGTAATGACAAGAGAAGAAATAGAAGAAAAGGTAAAGGGCTTCATGATCGAGGAACTTGAACTTGAAGAAGATGATCTCGTGGCTGAAGCCCTCCTCAAAGATGACCTCGGGATTGACAGTCTAGACTACGTTGACATCGTGGTCATTGTAGATAAAATCTTCGGATTCAAAATCAAGCCGGAGGAGATGACAGATGTCAAGACCCTCGGTCAGTTCTGCGACTACATCGAATCCAAGGTAGGATAAATGGAAAAAGAGTGGGCAGGAACTACATACGGCAACGGTTGGATGCACAAGTGGCTCATCCGTATGCTCCGTTTCATTGATGTACGGATTCTTTACGGATTCGTATCCATCTTTGTTATTCCTGTCTGTCTGGCAATCAATCCAAGTAGAGGTCTAATCTACCGATATTTGCGTAAACGTCAAAAAAATGGCATTATAAGGGCTGCATGGCTGACTTATGTCAATCATTGTCTGTTCGGGCAAGTGGTCGTTGACAGGTTCGCAATGTATGCCGGGAAAAAGTTCGAAGTTGAGATAGATGGCTATGACAACTATCTGAGATTAGCAGATAATCCCGACGGATTTATCCAGTTAAGTGCGCATATCGGGAACTATGAAATTGCCGGATATACATTAAAAGCAGAGAAGAAGAAATTCAATGCGTTAGTGTTTTTCGGTGAGAAGGAATCAGTCATGCGCAATCGACAAAAATTGTTCTCGACTACGAACATCAATATGATTGCCATTCGCCCAGACATGGGTCATCTCTTTGAAATTAATGCCGCATTGGCCAACGGAGAGGTTGTCAGTATGCCGTCCGACCGTGTATTCGGTTCCGACAAACATCTTGCAATTGACTTCCTTGGGGAGAAAGCCAAATTTCCCTATGGCCCATTCAGCATAGCCACGATGAGAGGTTTGGAAGTAATTGCTGTCAATGTCCTTAAGATATCTGCTAAGAAATATAAAATCATAGTTACCCCCCTCTGTTACGATGGACAGGCTCCAAGAAAGGAACAGATCCGGCAACTCAGTTCGGCTTATGTAAATGAACTGGAGCGTGTTGTAAATATCTATCCGACTCAGTGGTATAACTATTTTGAATTTTGGGAAAATGATAATTGAGATAAATCCGCGAACCCCGCCAGATGAATTTGTAAGGCAAATCGATGTTCACACATTGTTGCCTCAACAGGAGCCATTTGTCATGATAGGACAGATGGAGCATTTCGACATGACCAACGTGAGAACAACCACACAGGTGCTGATGTCAAATATTTTTGTAGAAGGTGGAGTGCTGGATGCTTCCGGCATCATTGAAAATATTGCCCAAACTTGTGCTGCAAGAATCGGCTATATAAATCAATATATACTGAAGAAAGGTATTCAGATAGGATTTATTGGAGCAATAAAGAATTTCCAAACACATAGTCTTCCTAAAGTAGGTGAAACCATAGAAACCTCTGTTACCATCAATGAGGAGGTCTTTGGAATGCTTTTGGCAACAGCGCAGGTCACTACACCGGACAGACTCATTGCAACAACAGAGATAAAAATCGCAATCAAGGAATAATGGAACTAACGTCATCAAAAGACATAGAAATTCGCTTCAGCGAAGTGGATATGATGAAGGTCGTATGGCACGGCGCATACCCGTTATATCTTGAAGATGCACGCGAGGCATTCGGTGACGAATATGGGTTGACTTATGAAGGCTATCTTGACAACCAATATTATGCGCCCATAGTGGACATGCAGATACAATATAAATTCCCCCTCCGCTACGGGGTAAAGGCCCGAATTGATATAACGTATCGTCCAACTGAGGCTGCCAAGATTGTGTTTGACTACGAAATACGTGATAAGGAAACCAATCTGCTATACTGCAAGGCTCGCACTATCCAAGTATTCATGGACATGGATTATAATCTCGTATTATTTAATCCGGAATTTTTTGAGAACTGGAAAGCAAAATGGCAGCAATAATAGGTGATAATATCATATCCCCAATGGGATTCACAACAGAGGAAAATTTCCAAGCCGTAAGACTTGGAAAGACCGCATTGCGTCATTTCGATTCTGCTGATGGCATCCCGTTTCCCTTTACCGCCTCTCTTTTTACAAAGGAACAAATAGATGGGCTTAAGGAAGAAAATCTCACTCGTTTTGAGTCTCTGGCTTATCACTCAATTATGAGTGCCATTACGAGCCATCCGGAAATAATCTCCGAACGAACTGTTTTAGTCCTTAGTAGCACCAAGGGAAACGTAGGCGTTCTCCAAGACACCGAAAATGATAAAAATATCATAAATTTAGGTGAAGCAGCAAGAAAGATTTCTGACAAAATAGGTTTGAGCCAATCTCCAATAGTTGTCAGCAATGCGTGTATTTCAGGTGTCTCGGCAATCATTTTGGCCACACGGCTAATCGATGCTGACAAGACAGACAATGTCATCGTCTGTGGTGTTGACGAGCAGAGTCCTTTCATTATATCTGGTTTTGAGTCCTTGAAAGCTTTGTCAGAATCAGAATGCAGACCCTTTGACATAGAGAGGCTTGGTCTTAATTTGGGTGAGGCTGCTGCAACACTTGTTTTATCAAAGCACCCCCAAAAGGGCTGTTGGCAGATAATTGGAGGCGCGATAAGAAACGATGGTTTTCATATAAGCAGCCCCTCACCTAAAGGAGAGGGAGCTTATCAGTCACTGTGTAAAACAATTGAAGGGACTTCCTTTGATGACATTGCAGTTGTAAATGCACATGGTACGGCTACCATGTATAATGACCAAATGGAGTCAAAAGCCATAAGCCGTGCCGGACTTTCGGAAGTGCCGGCAAATGCCTTAAAAGGGTACTTTGGTCACACCATGGGTGCAGCCGGAGTATTGGAAACCATTCTAACAATGCATTCTGTAGAGGATGGCATCATTTTCGGAACAAGAAACTTTGAAGAACTTGGCGTAAGCGGAAAAGTTAACATTACTTCTTCATTGCAGCAAACAAATAGGTCATCGTTTATTAAGATGATTTCCGGATTTGGTGGAGGGAATGCTTCAATTCTTGTATCTCTGAAAGATAAAGGTGGACTTGAAACTCGTAATACTCAGTTTGAAATATCCCATAGGGTAGTTTTGACACAAGATTCTTTAGTGATTGACGGAGTGTCTGCCAAATTGGAATTTTCGGGTGATAAACTTTTGACTGCGCTATACAAGGAACGAATAGGCGATTATCACTACTGTCCACTAAAAATGGACGGGGTTAAAAATTAAATAAATTCGGTTCACTTGAACCATAGAGAACATTGACATTTTTGAAATTCGATTTGTCGAAGAGGTCTC
>NZ_CAJTCF010000127.1:0-6122 GCF_910574735.1 Duncaniella muricolitica
GCTTCGATACCACCGTCTCCAGTTGGAAAGGTTGGAATTTCCTCGCTTTTATCGTTATTTTCCTTAAAAAATTTCACAAATCAAATTAGTTTAAACAACTTCTATAACAAAATTACGTATTAAAAACGACATGGCCAAATCATAAATATTATGATAAGGCCATATGCATTATGTGTGTATTATCAATCCGGAAGGGTCAGAACACGGGGAACGTGGCCGGATTGAGGACGTATTTCTGCTCAAATTGTGACTGAGTCATGGTGAGCATGACGATACCCTGGATAAAGGTTACGATGCTCCAGAGTCCGCATGTGACAAGGCTGAGCAGGATGGTTATCAGTCCGGCGGAGATTTTGCCTACATAAAAATACTGCACGCCGAGTCCGCCGAAAAGTATGGCGAAGATTCCACACAGGATTTTGTCTTTACCGGTGGTGTTGACTTCGGCCGCATTGCGCGCCGCGTTTGTGTCGGAGAGCAGTTCCATCAGGTCGGGGAACGAGTAGAGAGGTTGCCAAGTCTGGTTTTCCTCGGTGCAGACCGGAGTGTTGGGAGTGACCGGGTAGGCGAATATCTGTTGCTTGCTCATCGGGCCGATGGTCTGCCCGTTGTAGGTTATGAAGTAGTTCATTGCAGGGAGTTTTTAGATGGTTTTTGTTTCGGGTTTTACCACCACGCCTGTGCCTTTGAGGCCGTTGATGCCGATGGTGAGCGGGGTGTCGAAGGTGACGATGCGCAGAAAATCACTCTCGTAAATGGCTGGAAGCGAGTCGAGATAGGCTACGTCGTAGAGGTCGGTGACAGGGTCGCCCTCCTTGCGTCTGGCATTGGCCGCTGAGTCGATGGTGAAGTAGGCCACGCCAAACGAGGTGAGATTCTGGAAGAAGTGTGTGCCCTGGCTCGGCTCTATGCGGTAGTTGGGGAGCGATGACTCGACGATGAGGCGTGCGGCCGAGATGGCCGGCCATTTCACGGGGATGCCGAGAGCGGAGTCGGACGAGCCCCAGCGGCCCGGGCCGATGAGCAGATAGCGTTCGTCCCGTTCGAGAAAACCGCGGTTGATTTTTTCCATTTCTCGTGCTATCAGCGAGTTGTTGGACGATGAGAACTTGTCGGGGCGTACATACACAACGGTGCTGACCCCCTCGATAGTGCCATGACCGAGTGCGGTCGACGATTTGAGCAGCAGGTGCTCGTCGGGAGTTGACATGACGGCCTCGTCGACATTCTCCTTTCGGTCGACAATGGGACGTATCTGAAGCCAGTAGAGACGGCCTTTGGTCTTGCCGCCAGGCTCGACCATGCCTGCAAACTCTATCTCGACGGGGCGTTGCATCTCCTGCTGGCCTTTCTTGAGCATAAAGTCGACGGCTTCGGCGAGAGGATAGACGTTGTGTCTGAGTATATTGTTGAACGTCACGACCTTGCGTCCCATGCCCCTGTCGTTGTCGCGTATGATATTGTCGCGGAAGTCGTAGGTCGACACCATGTAGGTGAGCGCGCCGCGCTCGGCCACGTCCTGCACGCGGAGTTTGGCGACGTTGTATCCGTCCTCGACCTTAATCTCATTGAGCGACTGAGACGGTTTGGTGAGCTTGCCTCCTCCGAGAGCTGTCTCGCGCTCGTCGCCCATCATGTCGAGGGCATACATGCGGGTCTGTGTGTCACGCAGGGCAAGTTCGAGCTCTGAGGTCTGGAGCACGTTTTCGGGATGAAGCGGAGAGAATCTCAGTCCGACACCACCGTCCACGATATATTTTCCGAGTCCGACGGCAATCTCAGCCACGCCGTCCTCAGGTTTTTCATCGCCGAGCGGATAATAGTTGAGCGAGCGGCCGACGCCCGAGAACGAGGGGAAGTAATAGCCCTCGAGGTCTTTGCCGACTACTTCCTGAAGGATTACGGCCATTTTTTCCTGGTCGATGACGTTGGATGTGGCGGTCATGTAGGCCTTGGAGTCGGAATAGAACACAGAGGCATACACGCCTTTGATGGCGTCGGTCAGCATAGCCAGCATCTTGTCGGGGTCGGAAAACTTGGGCACCATATAGGTGGAGTATATGCCGGCAAAAGGCTGATAATGTGAGTCCTCGAGCAGACTTGACGAGCGCACGGCTATGGGGGTGTCGACCACCTGCAGCAGCGCGCGCAGGTCCTCGCGAATGCGCATCGGGAGCTGGGCTCTCAGGAAGTGGGCGAGAATCTCTTCGTCGGGTATGTCGCTCAGAGCTATCGGATAGAGCTGGTTGGTCTCCATGAACTCGTCAAAGATGTCGGTGCACAGGACCACGGTGCGCGGGATGGATATTGTGATGCCGTCAAAACTGTCGCAGACTGGATTTTTCTTGATGATGGAGTCGATGAAGGCCAGACCGCGGCCTTTGCCTCCGAGCGACCCCTGGCCGATGCGGGCAAAGTTGGAGTACTGGTCGAAGCGGTCCTGGCGGAATATGGCCACGACGCCGCGGTTTTTCATCTTGCGATATTTGACGATGAGGTCAAAGAACAGTTGCCGCACCTTGGGGGCGTCGCTGATGTCGCTGAACCGGTGTTGCTTGATGACCTCGGCTATCGGGAAGAGGGCGCGCGAGTAGAGCCAGCGCGAGATGTCGTTGAACGACGCGTGCCAGTAAAGTGCCTCGGCCGGGATGTCGAAAATTGATTTCTGGAGCTCCTTGAGATTGTGTATGCGGCATATCTCCTCGCCGGTCTCGGGATTACGCACCACAAAGTCGCCGAAACCGAAGTTGTTGATGATGGCTTTGCCGAGGTCGACGGGAAATTTTTTGGAGTTTTTGTCAATGAATGTGCACCCCATCTCTATGACATCGTGGGCATTCTCAGGCTCGGAGCTCTCGATGATCAGGGGCAGATAGGGGTCGCGCGACCGCAGCTCGCGGGCCAGTTTTATGCCGGCTTTGGGGTCCTTGATGCCTTCGCGCATGAACGAAACGTCGCTGATGACGCCGAGGATGTGTTCGGAATACTTGTCGTAGATTTCGAGAGCTTCCTCGTAGTCGCGTGCGAGCATTACCTTGGGACGTCCGCGCATACGCAGCATGCGCTCGTGCTCGTTGAGTGCTTCGGTCGAGAAGAGGCGCGACTGCGTGAGAATGAATTTGTAGACTATCGGGAGCACCGAACTGTAGAATCTCACGGAGTCCTCGACGATGACGATGAGCTGCACGCCCACATTGTTAATGTCATTGTCGGCATTGAGCTTGTCCTCGAGCAGCTTGATGATGGCGAGCAGCAGGTCGACGTTGCCAAGCCATGAGAACACGTAGTCGATGCCGGTGAAATCCTCGTTGGACAGACGGCGAGACACCTCCTTGGAGAATGGTGTGAGCACGATGATAGGCTGCTCGGGATGAAGGTCCTTGATGCGCCGTGCACCCGAGAATGTCTCGGTAATGTCGTTGCCCGGCATCATTATCACGAGGTCGAAACTCTTGGAGGCCATGACCTCGATGGCTTCGGCCGAGTTGAGCACGCGAGTCACTCGCGGGGGTGAGGATAGGTTGAGGGAGATGTATTCAAAATAGAGCTGTTCCTCCACACGGCCGTCCTCCTCCATCATGAATGCGTCATAGGTGGAGGCGATGAGCAGTACGTTGAATATGCGTTTCTGCATCAGGTCCTGAAAGGCTGTGTCCTTGAGATATAGTTGGCTGAGAGCGTCTTCGTTCATGGCTGGGTCTTAGTGGGTTATGGGCCGTGGGGTTATGATATAAACGAGTCTTTGAAACCGAGGAAATAGAGCACACCGTCGAGACCAATCGTCGAGATTGACTGCTCGGCGTTGGCCTTGACTTTGGGCTTGGCGTGGAAGGCTATGCCGAGGCCGGCTGTCGACAGCATGGGCAGGTCGTTGGCACCGTCGCCTACGGCTATGGTCTGCGCTATGTTGACGTTCTCGACCTGGGCTATGAGTTTGAGCAGCTCGGCTTTGCGTCGTCCGTCGACAATATCGCCGAGATGACGGCCCGTGAGTTTGCCGTCGACAATTTCCAGTTCGTTGGCATACACATAGTCAAATCCGTATCGCTGCTTGAGATAGTTGCCGAAGTAGGTAAATCCGCCCGAGAGTATCGCAGTCTTGTAGCCGGCGCGCTTGAGCACCTGCATCATGCGGTCGACCCCTTCGGTGACGGGGAGGTTCTCGGCAATCTCGCGCATCACGCTCTCGTCGAGCCCTTTGAGCAGAGCCACGCGCTCGCGGAAACTTTCGCAGAAATCAATCTCTCCGCGCATGGCGCGTTCGGTGATGGCTTTTACCTGATCGCCTACACCGGCACGCATGGCCAGCTCGTCTATGACCTCAGTCTCGATGAGAGTCGAGTCCATATCGAAGCATATTAACCGTCGGCAGCGGCGATAGAGAGTGTCTTCCTGCATCGAGATGTCAAACTCGTCTTCCTGCGACAGTTGCATGAAACGCTCCTGCATGGCGTGGACATCGGCCGGAGTGCCTCGCACCGACAGCTCGACACACGATTTGGAGCGGGGCTGCTCCTCCTCGCCAAGCGGCATGCGGCCGGTGAGACGCTGTATGGCGTCGATGTTCATGCCCTGTTTGGCCAGCTCGGAAGTCACGTTGGCAATCTGCCGTGCGGTCAGGCGTCGGCCGAGCAGAGTGATAATCCAGCGGTTTTTGTCCTGACGGCCTACCCATTCCTCATATTCCTTAATAGATATAGGTGTAAAGCGGATGTTGACATTCAGTTCGGAGGCCTTGAAGAGCAGTTCCTTCATGATGTTGCCCGACACGGCCGAGTCAGTCTTGATGAGGATGCCGAGCGAAAGGGTGTGATGTATGTCGGCCTGGCCGATGTCGAGAATACCGGCATCGTAGCGGGCTAATATCTCGGATAGGGCCGAAGTGACACCGGGATGGTCCTGGCCCGATATGTTTATTAGGATAAGTTCGAGTTGTGATTTTTCCATGCTTGTGAAAATGTACCTTCAATAAAATGCAAAGATATTAAAATTTTTGAAAAATTTTGTACATTTGCCGTCAAAATCTCATGTTTAGCCTACGATGGAATACAATGAAATCCTTACAGCGATAGCGGCCGAGATAGCACCGTTGCGCGGCGTCGGCCGTCAGGCCGATTACATACCGGCTCTTGCCAAAGTCAATCCCGACCGCTTCGGCATATGTCTCACCACCACCGATGGCAGCGAGATAGGACTTGGTGATATTGACGAGCCATTTTCGATACAGAGTGTCACCAAGGTGTTTTCGCTCGGCATGGCGTTGTCCCATATGGGCGAGGAGCTATGGCGGCGTGTGGGCAAAGAGCCGTCGGGCTCGGCGTTCAATTCGCTCATAGATCTTGAGCTTGACCACGGAGTGCCGCGCAACCCGTTTATCAACGCAGGTGCCATCGTGGTGAGCGACATACTTATGTCTTGCCTGGCCTACCCCGAGGCTGATTATCTGGCGTTTGTCAGGTTGCTTGCCGATGATGACAGCGTTGACTACAACCGCGAGGTGGCATCGTCGGAGCGGGAGAAGGGTTATGTCAATGCAGCTATAGCCAATATGCTGAAATATTACGGCAATCTTGACAATGACATAGAGGCTGTGCTGAGATTTTATTTCCTCCAGTGTTCGGTCGAGATGAGCTGCCGGCAACTGTCACGGGCATTTCTTCCGTTTGCCGACCGACACAAGGAGTTTGTATATGGCGACGTGAAACTGAGCTATTCGCAAGTGAAGCGCATCAATGCCATCATGCAGACATGTGGTTTTTACAACGATGCGGGCGAGTATTCCTATCTTGTCGGTCTTCCCGGCAAAAGCGGTGTCGGAGGCGGCATCGGGGCAGTATCCCCGGGCCGTTATGCCGTGGCCACATGGAGTCCGCGCCTCAACAGCAAAGGCAATTCGGTCATGGGCATGAAAGTTCTCGAACTCCTCACCACCCACACCCACGAGTCGATATTTTAGGTTTCGATTTTAACACATATTTGTTAAAATCATATTAATCGTAACTATTCAGCGGACACGCTAAGGCGATAATGTGGAATAGACATCACCATTATAAGTAAATTCAACCTGCTGATTTTATAGTAATTAGCTGCAATTTTATTTGGTAAAGTCAAATAAGTTTTGT
>NZ_CAJTCF010000128.1:0-5901 GCF_910574735.1 Duncaniella muricolitica
GCCGTACTCAACCGCTTCGATACCACCGTCTCCAGTTGGAAAGGTTGGAATTTCCTCGCTTTTATCGTTATTTTCCTTAAAAAATTTCACAAATCAAATTAGTTTAAACAACTTCATTATTAGGTATTGTCCGGGTGTGCTATTTGTTATAATTTTGCAGCCTGAAATTTCACGTGCATTTTTTTACCAACTGTAATCACATTCTTATGATTCGTACTACGCTATTTATCATCAATTTAATCTTGGCATCGCTAATCTCTGTGCATGCTATCCCCGCAAAAGTCTCGGACGCAAACATCGGAGGACATGTCATTGACGATGAAAACGGCGAACACATACCGGGCTGCCTCATCAGAATACTCGGCACCGACATAGCAGTCATGACCGACGCGTCGGGCCATTACATAATCCGCGACCTCGAGCCGGGCGACTATGTGCTTGAGGCTTCGATGGTCGGCTATGTGACCCAGAAAAAGAACGCAAGCGTTAAAAAACGTCAGAGTATAGAAGTGAATTTCGACATCGTTCCCGACGCTTTCATGCTCGACCAGGTGGTGGTCACATCGTCCAAGACCGAGACCAAGCGCAGAGAAAGCCCTTCGCTCGTAAATGTGGTGACCGGAAAGACGTTTCTTAATGTCGGAGCCTGCACTCTGGCCGACGGACTCGACTTCCAGCCTGGCGTGAGAGTGGAGAACGACTGCCAGAACTGCGGATTCACTCAGGTGAGAATCAACGGTCTCGACGGACACTACTCGCAGATATTGATGAACTCGCGGCCCGTGTTCTCCGCTCTGGCCGGAGTGTACGGACTCGAGCACATACCGGCCAACATGATCGACCGTGTCGAAGTGATGCGCGGAGGCGGTTCGGCCCTCTTCGGCTCCTCGGCTGTGGGCGGCACCATCAACATCATCACCAAAGACCCTGTCACCAACTCGGCCCAGGTGTCGCACACACTCACGTCAATAGGTGTGTCGGGCGCGCTCGACAACAACACCACAATGAACGCCTCGGTGGTAACCGACAACAACAAGGCCGGCATCTTTATCTACGGACAGAGCCGCAGCCGTGACGGATATGACGACAACAAGGACGGATATACCGAGATAGCCCAGATCAAGGCGCAGACAATAGGTGCGAGAACATTTTTCCGCACAAGCGGCGACACCAAACTGACACTCGAGTATCACAACACCCACGAATATCGCCGCGGAGGCGACCAGCTCGACCAACCGGCCCACTTGGCCATGATAGCCGAGCAGGTTGACCACAATATCAACTCGGGCGAGGCTACTTTTGACTGGTGGTTGCGCGACCGCCGTGACAAACTGTCGATATTTGCCGCCACACAGAACACCAAACGTCAGAGCTATTACGGCTCCGACATGGACCCCGACGCCTATGGCCGCACCTCTGACATCGTAGTGACCGCCGGATCACAGTGGACCCATCCGATGGACCGCTTCCTGTTTATGCCGGCCGAGCTTGTGGCCGGCCTGGAGTATTCTTACAACAGGCTTCATGATGTTACCATCGGATATGGCCACGACATCCTCCAGACGGTAAACATTTACAGCGGCTATCTGCAGAACGAATGGAAAAACGAGCGGTGGGGATTTCTTGCCGGTGCGCGTGTGGACAAACATTCGCTCATTCACAACGCCATCATATCGCCACGCCTCAACGTGAGATACAATCCCTCAGACAACGTCAACCTGCGCGCATCCTACTCTACGGGCTTCCGCTCGCCACAGGCCTATGACGAGGATTTCCATGTAGCCATCGTAGGCGGTGAGCGCGTAGTGACAGTCCTCGCTCCCGGGCTCAAGCAGGAAAGCTCGCAGAGCCTGAGCCTCTCGGGCGACCTGTATCATCGGTTTGGCAACGTCCAGACCAACCTTCTCATCGAAGGCTTCTACACCGATCTGCGCGACGTCTTTGCACTCCGCCAGCTCGACGGACTCGACGCCAACGGCAATGCCGTACTCGAACGTTACAACGGTTCGGGAGCCCGTGTGATGGGTATGAACATCGAGGCCAAGGCATTTTTCTCCAAGCATTTTGACATCCAGGGTGGTGTGACACTGCAACGGAGCCGATACAAGAGCCCCGAGGCATGGAGCGACAATCCCGAAGTGCCCGCGGTGAAAAAGATGTTCCGCACGCCCGATGTATATGGCTACTTCACAGCCAACTGGGAGGTTACCCACTCTCTGCGCGCCACATTCACCGGCACGGCCACAGGCCCGATGCTGGTGCAGCATATGGAAGGCTCCGGCACCGACATCGACATGGCCGTGACCACACAATCATTCTTTGATGCTTCGGCCAAACTGACCTACACCTTCAAGGTGTTCAACCGAGTTAATCTTGACCTCTCGGCCGGCATAAGCAACATATTCAACTCCTACCAGAAAGATTTTGACACCGGCTCACTGCGCGACTCGGGCTACATCTACGGCCCCGCCATGCCCCGAAGCATCAACGTCGGCGTGACTATGAACCTGTAAGAACAACGGGGAGATACAAAAGGACAAAAGACTCAGAAGAAACAAAAGTTTTTAATCAGGATTAAACCGTGTGGTTTATGAATAATTAAAAACTTTTGTTTCTTCTGAGTCTTTTGTCCTTTTGTATCTCCCCGTATCTCCCCTTATCTCCCTGAGTCTTCTTAAATTTTTTCAATCAGCGCGACGGCCATTGCCGCGATGCCTTCGCCACGGCCGGTAAATCCGAGATGCTCGGTTGTCGTGGCCTTGACCGAAACACAATCGGCCGAGACGGCAAGGTCGGCTGCCACATTGGCTATCATCTCGGGAATATAGGTCAGCAGTTTGGGCCGCTGAGCCACGATGGTAACATCTACATTACCCACCCGATAGCCCTTCTCTCCGATTATCTCGACCACCCTGCGCAGCAGGCGGCGCGAGTCGGCACCCTTGTAGGCAGGGTCAGTGTCGGGAAAGTGATAGCCTATGTCACGCATGGCGGCCGCGCCGAGCAGAGCGTCGGCCAGTGCGTGAAGAGCCACATCGGCATCACTCTGGCCGAGAAGTCCTTTATCATAAGGCACCTTCACGCCACACAGTATGAGCTCGCGTCCTTCCACGAGCTTATGTACATCATATCCTTGTCCTATTCTCATCTGCGTCCGAATATTTCTTTAAGTCCGTCCATGTCAAAAGTAAGAGTGAAGCGCAACGTCTGGTCGAGCGGCGAGGTCTGGGCCGTGGCGAGCATATAGGATGCGTCGAGACGAAGCACATTGAGCGCGAAGCCGGCTCCGATGCCGAAGTATTGCAGATTGCCCTTCATGGGATGCTGGTAATAGTAGCCCGCACGCAGGAAGAACTGCTGATTGTAATTATACTCGGCTCCAAGCGAATAGGAAATCTCGCGCAACTCCTCCTTCATGCCGCCGGGAGCATCGTTGAACGACTTGAATATACCTGTAATCGACGACATATTGCGCCAGTCGGCCTCGGCCTTGGCAAACTCTTGCCCACCCTCCTCATCGTCGGCATAATCCGAGCGACGCGGCATTGTGGGCACCAGCAGTTTGTTGAGGTCGACACTCAGCGCGAGATTGTGATAGTCGGCGAGGGGAAATGTAAAGGTTGTGCCTATGCGCAGATTGGTCGGTAGAAATGCCTGATTATTGGAGCCGTTGGCATAGTTGAGCTTCGAGCCGATATTGGATATGTTCCAGCCCCATGACCACTGGCATTCATTACGCCCGATAATGGGATATGTGGTGTAATAGCCCGAAATGTCGGCCGCAAACGCCGACGCACCCGATGAGTTGTCGGTCTCGGATGTGCCGAAAGCCAGATCGGAATATATGTAACGAAACACTATACCCATCGAGAACTTCTCTGACAGCTTGCGCGAATAGCCCACGTCAAAAGCCATCTCATAGGGATTGATGGTCTGGCTGCCGGTATTACCCGGAGTATTGCTCACCACCTCACCGAGCGAGAAGTAGCGCAGCGAGGCCGAAATAGCCTGATTGTCCTCCTCGCCGAGCTTCCAGTAGCCCGAGAGATTGGCCAGATATATGTCATTGACAAGTTTGCGCAGCCACGGAGTATAGCTGAGCGCGACAGCCCCCTTGCTGTAAGCGAAGGCATATTTCGAGGGGTTCCAGTATTGCGAATTGGCGTCAGGGTCAGTGGCCGCGCCGAGGTCGCCCATCGAGGCTCCGCGGGCGTCGGGGGCTATGCCCAGCGAAGTCACACCTGTGGTTATAGGGTTAAATTCGTTCTTGTCCTGAGCCGACACAGCCGAGACTCCTCCCAGCAACATGGCACACACAAGAAACACGTTTCTGCAAAAATTCATTTTCGGTTACTATTATACAATATAATAACTCCGCAAACTCTGAATTATTGCATGCGGCTCCAGACGGGTGTTGAATAACAAATGTTAAACACCATCAAAAAAAGATGTCGGGTGTTGAAGTGAGTCAGGCCATAAGCCTCACTCATCTTCCTACACCCGACATTCCTTATATTATTGTCAAGCCCTCTTAGAAGAGTATCTGCAAGCGTGCCTGGATGGTGTTGACATGACATTTGTGGAAACCAAGCACCTCACTGTCGCGCACATCGGTATAAGAGTAACGCAGACGGGCAAGCATGTATTTGTTGATGTAATAGTTGAGAGTGACCGAATAGTCATTGGAGCGGCCGCCATATATGCCGGCCTTGTGGCATGACGCATCGGTGTAATTGTAGCCGAGAATCAGCTCAAGCGATTTTGGCGCGGGAGTGGCCAGACCGGCGTCACCGTGTGAATAACCGTAGGAGTTGCCCACAAGCAGTCCGCGGAGAAATCCATACACACCCTGTGCCTTATAAGAGGCAAGGTCGCTGTGACGGGCGATGTTCATATAGTAATACTGACCCTCGAGAGCAACGCGGTCATAAGCCAACACAAGTTCGGGCGAAAGCTTGAACACCCCCTTGGCATCGCCGATATGAGCGTCGAGCATACCTATCTTATTGACACGAGTGGGGAAATTGGCCGAATAGTTGAAGAAGCCTTCCGATGTCTCGCCATTGTCCTCGATGCTGTGCATGGCCGACTGATACCAGAGCGACATACCCACCTGGGCTATGAGTCCCTCTTGACGCAGAGGACGATACACGAGGCGTGTGAGACCGCCCACACTTACCTTGCCTTGCTCATTGGCCGGCTTTGACATAGAGGTGC
Organism: Duncaniella muricolitica; assembly: GCF_910574735.1. Taxonomy (NCBI): domain Bacteria; kingdom Pseudomonadati; phylum Bacteroidota; class Bacteroidia; order Bacteroidales; family Muribaculaceae; genus Duncaniella; species Duncaniella muricolitica. Next base: position 5,218 of record NZ_CAJTCF010000128.1, read on the forward strand.
CGTCGACAATGGCACTGACTCCGGTAAAGAACTGATCCTTGTCATGGACAAATTCCAGACCGACGTTACGGCCGGTGGCCTTGAAGAAATCGTCGGTGGATGCAGCCTCCATAGCCGGCTTCATAGAGCTTGATGTAGCGGCATTGAGACCGAACTGATGCACGAAATAACCTCCGCGCAGATAGTTCTCCGGATTGATGTTATACTGGATATACACATCCTTGAATCCGAGCTTCTGATAGCCATAACCGACATCAATCTTAGCCTGCCAGTGGCCATAGCTCACCTTTGCGCCCATACGTATGTCGGGGAGGGCCACCCCGTCGGCAAAGCTCGGACCGGCCGATACGACCTGACCCTCGGCATCGCGGTCCTCATAAAGAGGTCCGTCGGGAGCATAGACTGCTCCGTCGAGGAGTATGCGGCCTGTAGGCTGCACCTTTATCTTGTTTTCGTATTGTGCTTGTGCGGATGTTGCGCCTAAGAGTGCGGCCGCCGATAAGGCAGTCAGTACGAGAGTTCTCATAATAAAATAGTAGATTGTGTTTTTAAGCGCAGGTATAAGGTAATAGATGCGTTCACTAGTGTCCCATAAAAATGGGAGCTAGTTAAAAATTAAATAAATTTGGTCCACTTGGGTCGTAGAGAACATTGAAATTTTGAGATTTAGTTTTGTCGAAGAGA
>NZ_CAJTCF010000129.1:0-5875 GCF_910574735.1 Duncaniella muricolitica
CAACCCGACGCAGACCTGAAAATAATGCTCGCCGATGCATCTGAATCGCCGCCGGAAGAAACTGAAAACTGATAAGGGGGCTTGTCCTATACAAAAAGTTAGCCCAACTTCTATATTTCAAGAAGTTGGACTCGACTTTTTATGGTTTAGCGGACAGTAATAATTACGATTATACTATCCAAGCAACCAGCGTGGAATATCAATAATGGAAATTCCTTCATAGTCACTCTCCTCGTGACGGGTTCTTGCAAGGAGTATCTTGGGATACGCATCGCGAATCTGCAATAGTGGCTCTACTTCCCGGCGGAATGTTTCTTCACCGGAAATGTCGTCACTGACCTGAATGTATAATTTCTCATTGCCTTTCATTGCAACAAAGTCAATCTCTTTCTGATACAGCTTGCCTACATATACATCATATCCGCGTCGTAGCAGTTCTATGAAGACTATGTTCTCAAGCATACGCCCCCAGTCCATATTACGCTTGCCAAGTACCGCAAAACGAATGCCGGTATCTGCAAGATAGTATTTACTGAGCGACTGAAGATAGGTCTTACCCCTCACATCATACCTTCTGGCCTCATAGAAGACAAAGGCATGGCAGAGATGGTCGATATAACTGCCCACTGTCTTGTAGTTGGTCTCTGTGCCATTTGCGACAAGGATATTGCTGATATTCCTTGACGATGATATATTGCTCACATTATCCATAAGGTATTCAGCAACCTTTTTTAGAAGTGTCGCACTTCCCAGCCGATATTTCTCTACAAGATCCCGGATAAGGATTGTGTCATAAACATCTCGGATATACTTCTCCTTGTCAGAGTCGTTTTTATAAGTATATGAACCTGAAAGTCCTCCAAGTTTGATATAACGCTCGAAATGGTTATCATAATCCCCGCCAATATCGAAATAGGCACAGTACTCCTTGAAGCTAAACGGATAAACGTGAATCTCCATGTATCGCCCTGTAAACAGTGTGGCAAGATCACTGCTCAGAAGAAAAGCATTCGAGCCGGTGAGATAGATATCGTATTTTTCATCTGAGTGCAGACTATTGATAGCCAGCTCGAATTTTTCACATAGCTGAACCTCGTCAATCATCAGATAATTATTGACTCCATCCCGGTATTTTTCCTCTATATAGTCGTTGAGAGCATGATACTCTTTCAGTTGTTCAAACTTGATTTTTGTCAGGTCAATATAAATGATGTTTGCGGTAGCATCTGTTTTGACTATATAATCAGAGAACGCTCCTAACAGTTTGGATTTGCCACTACGTCTTATGCCCGTTATTATCTTAATATCGGGAGTATTTATTAAACCCTCTAACTGACGGAGGTACAACGGTCTTTCTATTAGTTTCATCTGATTTCATTTCCCAAACTTAAAAATTATTTGACTTTGGGAAACGATGCAAAGTTACGAATTATTTTCCAAACTAAATGAGAATGTAATCCAAAAAACTGAATTATCTGATTATATCTGATTATGTCTGATTATGAAAGATAAAGCGACGAGAGTCGGAGCGGTCTTCCGTATCTGCGGTGCAAGGACTTATCGACCGCTCCGCCACTCATCGCTTGTTTGCACCCACGGGCGGAGACAATGGCGGCCGGTTCGTGCCTCGCTGACCGTCATAGACTCCGCTTTCCGGGGCGCGGTGCCATTATTTCTTTTCATTGTTTCAAGTCCATCGGCAACACTGCCGGTTGCCGACCGATATGTTCCTTTGTGCCGTCATGCCGGGGGTGCCTTTCAAGCAGGCATCACATTAACGGATGGGCAAGTATAAGTCGCTCGCCTGATATAACGTGTGGCTAAGGGCTGTTCATTCAATCCGTCAAAATCTCCACGCTCCTGCGGAGGTAGTATTTGGCCGGCTTGCCTGAACCACCCTTTTTTGTCGCCACACGACATTGAGGCGTCGAGCAACTCATACAGCCACACCGTCATTGGACGCATGGTTAAAAAAAAGCACCCACCGATATGACAGCTACAAGTCAACATATTAGAAATTTAGGTCGAGGCAAAACTCACCAAACCTCCCATCAATACCGCATAATCAAAATGGTGGCGAAAGTGGTAGGTACAATCATCGGCTTAGTTGTGGCAGTGGTGATGTGGGTGGTAGTACGACCGATACTCCGAGGTGTGGGGTGGCTAATCTCCATACTGACGATAATAGCGATAATCTATTGGGTATTAACTTTCTAAAAACATACGACTATGAAATCATCTGAAAATTTTATCGAGGCTATCCGTCACTATCTTGATAGCCGTGCAGAGAGCGACAATCTGTTCGCTATCCGCTATGCAGACCCCTCCAAATCCGTAGAGGAGTGTTGCCAGTACATACTCAACGAGGTCAAGCGTCAAGGTGTCAGCGTAATGACCAATGATGAGGTCTATTCTCTTGCCACACACTACTTTGACGGCGACGTCAGCGAGAAGGAAATCGGCAAACCCATCAACTGCAAGGTGGTAATCTCCAAAGACCAACTCACCGAGGAGGACAAAGCCGAACTCAAACAGCAGGCGATGGAGCAATACAAGCAGGAGCAACTCCGAGAAATCAGACGGCAGTCAGCACCGAAGGCTCAACCCAAGCCGACCGCCACCGCTCCCAAAGCCGGAGCAGAGATTGACACTATCCCCAACCTATTTGATGAACTCTAAACACCCCCCAACACGATGAAACCTCGCAATAAGAAACAACAGCATATAGTGGAACTGAGTGGGAGACTTCGCCCGCTCACCACTCCCCAAAAGCAGTGGGCACTTAATTCCACCATCAATCACTATGGTTATCGGTTGAAGAACGGAATGTGTACCTGTATGAAATGCGGTCACGAGTGGTTGGAGAGCCGTAACAGAATGTGCCTATGCCCCGAATGTGGAACACAGATTGAAATCAAGGACACCAAAGAGCGTGTTATCCGAGACAAGTCCTATTTCAACGTAATCACCACTATGGAAAACTATCAGGTAGTTAGGATGTTCCTGATGATTGTTGAAATGCGTAAGGGAATGAAGACAAAGCCTGCCTATCTTGAAATCGGCAGTTATTGGATTGACCCCAAAGGCAATACAACCGTTGTCGGATTGCAGAGAACTTTGGGACACTACATAGACAGTTTCGCCTTTGGCTCTCCATTGGAGATAAGGCGTGACAATGAAGCCTTCCAACGCATATCCGATGAATGGGTTTACCCACGCATCAAGGTCACTGACACCATCAAGCGCAATGGTTTCAAAGGCAGTTGCCACCATATCAACCCAGTAACCCTCTTCCAAGAGTTGCTGACCAACCCCAAAGCCGAGACACTGATGAAATCCAACGAGATAGAATTGCTCCGATACCTTTGTCTGAGGCCCACCAACAAGTCATACATCAACACCTACTGGAACACTATCAAGATAGCCAATCGCAATGGCTATAAGGTCACCAACTTACAGATATGGATAGACTACATCAAGATGTTGGAGCGATGTGGCAAGGACATTCAATCTCCCAAGTACATCTGTCCCTCTAATCTCCAAGAGGAACACGACCGATATGTGAGAAAACTCCAAACCATCCAAGAGAAGGCGAGGAAAGCCGATGACATCCGCAAAGCCCAAGAGAGGGAGGCGAGTTTCAAAGAGCAGAAAGAGAAATTCTTTGGCATCCGTATCAACGATGGAGAGATTGAGGTCAAGGTATTGGAAAGTGTTGAGGAATACCGACAGGAGGCTGAAAGTCAGCATATATGTCTGTTCAGTGCTACCTACGACCAGCGTGAGGACAGCCTTATCTTCTCAGCGAGAATAGCCGGCAGAATAATCGAAACCATCGAGGTTGACCTCAAAACCCTAAAAGTGGTTCAGTCAAGAGGAGTCTGCAATCAGAACACCGAGTACCACGACCGGATTATCAGACTCATCAACGCTAACACCCACCTCATCAAAGAAAGAATAACAGCATAAGATGTTTCATAGTCAGAGCGGACGACCTCGTGATGAAGTCGCCCGCTCATTTTTGTCAAAAATTTCGGCCGCCACAGGCGGCGTTTGGCACGTTTTTTGCTGTGCTTTACAAGCACCATAGATCCCCCATTATATAATGACAACAAAAGAAAAATTCAGTACATTTCTATCAAACATCAGATTGGATAATGATGAGACACTATCTAATCGTTACGCGCAGATTACAAAGAAGTTAAATCAGAGATTCCGATATTCGGATTCAGAAACTGCTAATAGATTGCAGGTCGGCTCGTATGGCCGTTATACTGGAATAAAAGGCATATCTGATCTGGACATGTTATATATTATGCCAAGCTATTTATGGCCGGAATATAAAAATTCTCCAGATAAGTTGTTGCGGCATACTCGAGATGCCCTTAAAGAAAGATATCCTACTACTGACATAACGTATGACACCCTCGTTGTTGTAGTAAATTTCTGTAATTTCAAATTTGAAATCCAACCCGTATTTGAAGCTGAGGAAAAGGATGGTCTGATGACTTATCTTTTTCCAGATACAAGTAAGGGGTATTACCGTCTCACAATGCCACGCCACGAGCAAAACGAGATGAAAACATTTCGCCAAGAGAATGGTGATACTCACCGGTTACTATGTAAAATGATGAGATCTTGGACTAACAATGTTGGATTGCAAATGGGTGGCCTATTGTTAGACACGCTGGCATATAATTTTTTAAAGAATGATTCTGATTTAGCAACTACACCTATATCCAAATTTGACACCTTATGTCGTGATTTTTTTGACTTTCTCAGAAACGAACCCGACAAGGACCATTATCACGCATTAGGAAGCGGGCAGGATGTCAAAGTGAAACATAAATTTAAAAGTAAAGCGAAAAAAGCTTATTCGTTTGCTTGCTACGCAATCTCTGCCGATAACGAAGATGATACGCATAAAAACTGGAGAAAAATTTTTGGCAAAAATTTCCCCAAGAAACCAGATACTATGAAGAATCTTTCATCATCGGTTATTGATTGTGAGGAGTTTATTGAGGATCTTTACCCTATACATATACAAGGAGACCTAAAAATTGATTGCGAAGTAAAATCTAATGGCTATAGAGAACGTCTATTAAGTTGGATTTTGAGTAACTCTCAAAAGATTTCCAGAGTTCGATCTCTTGACTTTTTCATTGTCTCCACTGATATACCAGAACCATTTATTGTAAAATGGAAAGTCCGTAATGTGGGAGATGAAGCTATCCGGCGAAATTGTTTAAGAGGCCAAATAATTGATTCAAATACCCGCGACAAAAAAGGGAGACATGAATCAGCCGATTTCAAGGGACCTCATTATGTTGAGTGCTACTTGATAAAAGACGGATATGTTGTTGCACGAGCTCGTATTGATGTGCCTATTTTATAAACCCTCATACAACCCACATACATGATAGAAGAAATTAGGATACAATACCGCCTGCTTGAAGAACGTTTCGTGAAGATTGCTTGGACTCATAAAATCCATGAAAAGCAAGCAGATTTATATGATAAAAAAGCAGGGCGGAATAAGACTTTACTGGCTTTTACAACAAGCTTTACAACCACTTCTGCTGTTGCAAGTTTGTTCTCTGAGTTTGAATTGGATTGGATAATAAATATTATTACAGCCCTGTTTGCTATAATTTCAACCTACCTTACTCTTAGATACAAGGACAATGTTCTTGAAGAGAAATCAGATTCAAATTATTACTGTCCGCTAAACCATAAAAAGTCGAGTCCAACTTCTTGAAATATAGAAGTTGGGCTAACTTTTTGTATAGGACAAGCCCCCTTATCAGTTTTCAGTTTCTTCCGGCGGCGATTCAGATGCATCGGCGAGCATTATTTTCAGGTCTGCGTCGGGTTG
>NZ_CAJTCF010000130.1:0-5799 GCF_910574735.1 Duncaniella muricolitica
CGTACTCAACCGCTTCGATACCACCGTCTCCAGTTGGAAAGGTTGGAATTTCCTCGCTTTTATCGTTATTTTCCTTAAAAAATTTCACAAATCAAATTAGTTTAAACAACTTCAATACTAAGAACTGAAAGTTATGATGAACAAGATATATCCCCGTAAAGGTGACACGCAAACCGTTTATTTGAATGCTGTCGTAAAAGACCCGTCTATCGAAATAGGCGACTATACCATTTACAATGATTTTGTTTCAGACCCGTGTCTGTTTGAGCAAAACAATGTGTTGTATCACTATCCCATTAACCATGAACGGCTGATAATTGGAAAGTTCTGTTCTATTGCTTGCGGTGCAAAATTTCTGTTCAACTGCGCCAATCATACCCTGAAATCACTATCGACTTACACGTTCCCGCTATTTTATGAAGATTGGGAATTGGATAAGGCAAATGTGGCTTCTGCTTGGGACAACAAAGGCGACATCGTAATAGGCAATGACGTATGGATAGGCTATGAAGCCGTTATTATGGCTGGTGTCCATATCGGTGACGGTGCTATTGTTGGTACAAGGGCGGTTGTGACGAAAGATGTGCCGCCCTATACCATTGTGGGTGGTATCCCCGCAAAGGAGATACGAAAGCGGTTCAGTCCTGATATAATAGAACAGATGCAGGCTTTGAAATGGTGGGACTGGTCGGTAGATAAGATACGGGAGTTTTTGCCTTATCTGAAAGATGGACGTTGGGATAAATTACAGGCAATATGAAATCAATCAAGAATCTAATTTCACTCGGCTATTTGCTGGTGGCACTATTGGTTATCGGCATAATGTATATTTGGTATAAAGAATGGTGCGATTTAGAGAAATTGGAAGTTCAAAATCGTCATATAGATACTTTTCGCCAAGAATCGCACGAAATATTTGTTCTTCTTATTGAACTTTCTTTATCGGGCGAGACAGTATTGGAATGGGAATATGCAGATTTGGAACATTACCATTATCAACGCATGGTAATGGACAGTATGCTATGCCGTTTCAAAACGATTTATCCGACAGAGCGCATAGACAGTGTACGCCATCTTCTTGAAGATAAGGAACGACAGATGCGCCAAATCGTGCAGGTACTTGAACAGCAACAAGCCATCAACGATAAGATCACTCGTCAAGTACCCATAATCGTACAGAAAAGTGTGCAGGAACAGCCGCAAAAACCGAAGCGGAAAGGATTTCTCGGCATATTCGGCAAGAAAGAAAAGCCAAAGCCAACCGTGACCACAACAATGCTCCGTTCCCTCGACCGGGACATGATAGCCGAGCAACGGGCGCAAAGCCGCCGTCTGTCGGAATATACCGACAGCCTTGCGGCACGAAACGCGGAACTTAACCGGCAACTGCACGGATTTATACGCCAGATGGATAAAAATGTGCAAGCCGATCTGCAAAAACGGGAAGCCGAGATAACCGCAATGAGGGAACAGTCGTTTATGCAGATAGGTAGCCTGACAGGATTCGTCCTCCTTCTGCTGGCAATCTCATATATCATCATACACCGTAATGCCAACCGAATCAAACGGTACAAACAGAAAACGACTGATTTAATAGGACAGTTGCAACAGTCGGTAGAGCAAAACGAGACTCTGATAGCCTCCCGCAAGAAAGCGGTGCATACCATCACCCATGAACTACGCACACCTTTAACGGCAATAATCGGTTATACCGCGTTGATGGAAAAAGGGAATGATGCGGATAAAAAAGAGCGATATGTCCGTAATATCCGGCAATCCTCCGACCGTATGCGAGAAATGCTCAACACCCTGCTGAGTTTCTTCCGGCTGGACAATGGCAAGGAGCAGCCGAATTTCTCTCCTTGCCGGATTTCGGCAATCACGCACATTCTTGAAACGGAGTTTACGCCCGTCGCCATGAACAAAGGACTATCGCTGACAGTGAAAAACTTATGTGATGCCGTTGTGCTAACTGACAAAGAGCGAATAATCCAAATCGGGAACAACCTGTTGTCAAACGCCATCAAATTCACTGATAGCGGCGGCGTATCTCTGACAACGGATTATGATAACGGTTTACTGAAGCTAATCGTCAAAGATACAGGAACGGGCATGACCGAAGAGGAACAACAACGTATATTCGGTGCGTTTGAACGTCTGTCAAACGCCGCCACAAAAGACGGCTTCGGGCTGGGATTGTCCATCGTTCAGCGTATCGTGACAATGCTCGGCGGCACGATACGGCTGGAGAGCGAGAAAGGCAAAGGCAGCCGTTTCACAGTGGAAATACCCATGCAGACAGCCGGGGAACTGCCGGAAAGGATAAATCAGACACGGATTCATCATGACCGTACATTCCATGATGTCATCGCCATCGACAATGACGAGGTACTTCTCCTGATGCTTAAAGAAATATATGCACAGGAAGGCGTACACTGCGAAACCTGCACCGATGCTGCGGAACTGATGGAAATGATACGCCGGAAAGAATACAGCCTGCTTCTGACGGATCTGAACATGCCGGAAATCAACGGCTTCGAGCTGCTGGAACTGCTGCGCACCTCCAACGTTGGCAATTCAAAGACTATCCCGGCAGTCGTGACAACCGCTTCGGGCAGTTGCAGCAAGGAGGAACTTGTGGAACGTGGTTTCTCCGGTTGCCTGCTCAAACCGTTCTCCATATCGGAACTGATGGAGGTTTCAGACAAATGCGCCATGAAAGGCAACCGGAATGAAAAGCCGGATTTCACCTCCCTGCTGTCATACGGCAATGAAGCCGTCATGCTGGATAAACTGATAACGGAAACCGAAAAGGAAATGCAGGCAATCAGGGAAGCGGGTCTAAAGAAAGACCTTCAGGAACTGGACGCCCTGACACACCACCTGCGAAGTTCTTGGGAGATACTCCGTGCCGACCAACCGTTAAGGGAACTATACAAATTGCTTCATAGCGATGGCACACCTGACGATAAAACAATTGACAATGCTGTAAAAGCTGTGCTGGATAAGGGTTCGGAAATCATCCGGCTGGCAAAAGAAGAAAGGAGAAAATACGAAAATGGATAATACAAAAATCATCGTGGTGGAGGACAACATCGTGTATTGCGAGTTTGTCTGTAACCTGCTGGCACGCGAGGGATTCCGCACCGTGCAGGCTTTCCACCTCTCAACCGCGAAGAAATATCTGCAACAGGCCGCAGACGGGGACATCGTGGTTTCCGACTTGCGCCTGCCCGACGGCAACGGTATCGACCTTTTGCGCTGGATGCGCAAGGAAGGTATGATGCAGCCGTTCATCATCATGACCGACTATGCCGAAGTGCATACGGCGGTTGAAAGCATGAAACTCGGCTCGCTGGACTACATACCCAAGCAGCTTGTGGAAGACAAGCTCGTCCCCCTGCTCCGTACCATATTAAAAGAACGGAATATCGGACGAAGCCGTATGCCCCTGTTCTCGCGTGACGGCTCGGCGTTCCAAACCATCATGAAGCGGATAAGGCTGGTAGCCCCCACCGACATGAGCGTGTTGATATTCGGGGAGAACGGCACGGGCAAGGAGCATATCGCCCACCTGCTGCACGACAAGGGCAAGCGGGCAGGAAAGCCGTTTGTGGCTGTGGACTGCGGTTCGCTCACCAAAGAACTTGCGCCGTCGGCTTTCTTCGGACACGTCAGAGGCGCATTCACAGGTGCGGACAGTGCCAAGAAAGGTTATTTCCATGAGGCGGAAGGCGGCACGCTGTTCTTGGACGAGGTGGGCAACCTCGCACCGGAAACCCAGCAGATGCTTCTGCGTGCCATACAGGAACGGCGGTTCCGTCCCGTTGGCGACAAGTCAGATCGCAGTTTCAATGTCCGCATCATCGCCGCCACCAACGAAGATCTGGAGAAGGCGGTCCATGAAAAGCGTTTCCGGCAGGACTTGCTGTACCGCCTGCACGACTTCGAGATAACCGTTCCGCCGTTGCGCGACTGTCAGGAGGACATCATGCCTTTGGCAGAGTTCTTCCGTGAAATTGCGAACCGGGAACTGGAATGCGATGTCATCGGCTTTGACGGTGAAGCCCGCAAGACATTGCTGACCCATGCGTGGCCGGGCAATGTCCGCGAACTTCGTCAGAAAATCATGGGTGCGGTGTTGCAGGCACAGACGGGTCTTGTCACGAAAGAGCATCTGGAACTTGCCGTGACGAGGGCGACCTCACCTGTCAGCTTCGCCCTGCGCAGCGATGCGGAAGACAAGGAGCGTGTCTTACGCGCGTTGAAGCAGGCGAACGGGAACCGCAAGGTTGCCGCAGAACTGCTCGGGATAGGACGTACGACGCTGTACAACAAACTGGAAGAATATGGATTGAAGTATAAATTTCAGCAATCATAGCCGGTAATTCGCTGAATTTCCTTATCTTTGTTCGGACAAATCTAAAATCAATGATTCGGTAAAATTTGAGGTCGTTCAGTCTTGGCTAAGCCGCTAACTGAGCCAACCGATGGTTTATTTTCTGAATTATTTTTAGATGCGGAGATTTTCCGCAAGTCGAAATAATTGTTGAGGCGAGATAAGATTCAAACATAAGCCGTTTGAACTGCGCTACCGAAAGATCCGGATAATCCTTCCTTATGACCTCTTTGCAGACATTGAGGGCTGTGAAGGAAAGATTGAACGCAAAGTCAAGCCGCTCCCTGTCGCGGGTCTGCTGTGACTGAAGTCCGGTAAACTGCTTGGCATCGCGTATACCGAACTCAATCTGAAAGCGGGTGCGGTAGAAACCGATGATCTTTTCAGGCCTCATGTTGGTGTCGGTAGAGAAGTAAAGAAGAGGCTCTGCGTTTTCAACCGGACAGACCACGATACGGATGTCGCGTTTCAATGCCCTCGAATGTACGACCGCCGTGTGACATCGGGTTTTGTTTCCTTTGGAATCCTCATATATGAATGAAGTGAACACGGATATGTCAAGGCTGGAGAAATCCACTTTCTCTCCATACTTTTTCTTTCTGCCGCGTCTTCGCGGGGCGGAGGAATCCGGTATGGCCAGATACCTCAGATATGAGTTGGCACGTAATCTCCCGACAAATCGAAATCCCATGCCAATCACTTCATTTACAAACTCATATTTGGAGAAAAAGGCATCGGCAACCAGAATATCCGTCAGTGAGAGCAGCTCTGCCGCCTTTGACCTGACAAGTGCCACATACCAGTCAAGCATTGACATGTGCTTCTCGGACTCAAGAGTCTTGAAGTTCGGTGACTGGACAGCACCCAGCATCACGCATGTATGTTTACTCAGACTTATTGCCCCGATCGCCATTATCTCCAGACCGCGTTTGACACGTTGTGCCACCCCTGACCAGAAACGGCCTATGCCATACGTCAGTCTGCCTGCTTTTGAAATGAACGACGGATCGATTGCCACTGCCATGTCATGGGCCGGCCCAAAACAATCCTGCGCCATACCTATGTTGACTTTCATCCAGTCTACGGATGTCTTGAAATTGGAGGCAAAGGTCTTGGCTGTACGACCGCCATAGCGCGACAGCCGGGTAAAATTGACTTTGCCCGGAATCAACGCTACAGTGCGTATTGTTAAAATCAGCCAGTTGAGGAACCTTTTGCTCATCTTGGTTGTAGTATTTTCAAATACCGACTTACACCGAAAGGTGAAGTCTTTGAGAATCGCCAATACGTTCATACGCTAAGTTTTTTTATAATGAACGATTTGGCGATTCATTTGTATTTGATAATTCGTTATATTAACTTAAGTTTCAACTACTTCTGTAATTTTTACCGAATCATTG
>NZ_CAJTCF010000131.1:0-5498 GCF_910574735.1 Duncaniella muricolitica
TACGGTATATTAGAGTGTGGGAACTATAATATAGTGCGCCCTTTGCTGAATGCGCTGTATTTTTATTATTTTACTGTATTATTAACATCTCGAAATAAGTTTGAACAACTTCACTCTAAACTTTCAACACTCTAAACTAAAAAACTTCAGCATAAAAAAATCCCGAAGCGCGACATTCGCGCCTCGGGATTTTTTTATGCTGAAGTTTTTTTACTTCTCAACGTGGGGGCCTGCAGCCACGAGAGCCTTGCCGGCCTCGTTGCCTTCAAACTTCTTGAAGTTGTTGATGAACATCTCGGCGAGCTTGTCAGCCTTCTCGGTCCACTCTGCGGGGTTAGCGTAGGTGTCGCGGGGGTCGAGGATGTTGGGGTCAACGCCGGGAAGAGCGGTCGGAACCTCAAAGTCGAAGATAGGCATCTTCTTGGTGGGGGCGGTGAGGATTGAGCCGTCGAGGATAGCGTCGATGATGCCGCGGGTGTCGCGGATAGAGATACGCTTGCCTGTGCCGTTCCAGCCGGTGTTTACGAGATAAGCCTTGGCACCGCTCTGCTCCATGCGCTTAACGAGCTCCTCGGCATACTTCACGGGGTGGAGTGAGAGGAATGCTGCACCGAAGCAAGCAGAGAATGTCGGGGTGGGCTCGGTGATGCCGCGCTCTGTACCGGCGAGCTTGCTGGTGAAACCTGAGAGGAAGTAATACTTGGTCTGCTCGGGTGTCAGGATAGAAACGGGAGGAAGCACACCGAAAGCGTCGGCCGACAGGAAGATGACGTTCTTGGCGGCGGGACCGCGTGAGGGACGTACGATGTTCTTGATGTGGTCGATGGGGTAGCTTACGCGGGTGTTCTCGGTAACGCTCTTGTCGGTGAAGTCGATCTTGCCGTTGGCGTCAACGGTTACGTTCTCGAGGAGGGCATCGCGACGGATAGCGTTGTAGATATCGGGCTCGCTCTCTTTGTCGAGGTTGATAACCTTGGCATAGCAGCCGCCCTCGTAGTTGAACACGCCGTTGTCGTCCCAGCCGTGCTCGTCGTCACCGATAAGGAGACGCTTCGGGTCGGTCGAAAGGGTGGTCTTGCCTGTGCCGGAGAGGCCGAAGAAGATGGCGGTGTTCTCGCCTTCCATGTCGGTGTTGGCCGAGCAGTGCATCGAAGCGATGCCGCGGAGGGGGTTGTAGTAGTTCATGATCGAGAACATACCCTTCTTCATCTCGCCGCCATACCAGGTATTGATGATGAGCTGCATACGCTCGGTGAGGTTGAAAGCTACGCAGGTCTCGGAGTTGATGCCGAGTTCCTTCCAGTTTTCAACCTTAGCCTTGGAGGCATTGAGCACTACAAAGTCGGGGGTGAAGTTTTTGAGTTCCTCTTCGGTGGGGCGGATGAACATGTTGGTCACGAAGTGAGCCTGCCATGCAACCTCCATTACGAAGCGTACAGCCAGACGGGTGTCGGGGTTGGTGCCGCAGAATGCGTCTACTACATAGAGGGTTTTGTCAGAAAGCTCCTTGTCGGCGATAGCCTTGAGAGCCTTCCAGGCCTCGGGTGTGATGGCCTTGTTATCGTTCTTGTACTCCTCTGATGTCCACCAGATAGAGTTTTCGCTGGTAGCGTCCTTTACGAAAAATTTGTCCTTGGGTGAACGGCCGGTATAGATGCCGGTCATTACATTTACTGCGCCGAGCTCGGTCTCCTGACCTTTCTCGTAGCCCTCGAGGCCGGGCTTAACTTCGTCGATAAACAGCTGGTCGTAGCTGGGGTTGTGGATCACCTTTGCGCCGGTGATGCCATACTGAGATAAATCAATTGTACTCATTGTAAACAGTTAGAGTGTTGGTTGATATATGTGTGGAAATTGATATTTCTGAAAAAGAAATTAGAATTGAATGATTATCTTCTTATCCGAATGCAAAGGTAGTGACTTTTTTGCGAAATAAACGCATAATTAAAGAAATTTTTCTTTATTGGCGCGTGAATAGTTACACATCCGCGTCAGCACCCCCTACACTGCATCATATTGACAACACACGGTCGTGGCGGGTAGTTCGTCCGTGCTAACCTTCCTTAACGCAAATTAACACCTGCCAAGTCCTATACTCTATATTAAAAGCCGTCTCCCACGCAACATCAATTGTTGCCGAGGGGAGACGGCCCGGTGTTTTAGATTAGTATTAGGTTTATACCTATTTATTTACAGCCTCCGCCTATTTCAGTTTATCGGCCAGATTGGCGGCGGCACCGGCTATTGAATCGAGTGCGCTGGCCGCGCCCGATTTTACTTTGTCTATGATAGGAGCGGCCTTTTCCTTCAGGTCTTCGGCCGAAGCCGACAGCGACTCTTTCGCGTCGGCCACCGTCGATGCCACGGTGCTCTTCACATCATCTATCTTGTCGCCGACCGCATCCTTGGCCTGAGCCACTTTATCGGCCACAGCCTCCTTGTCGGCTTTAACCCTGGCATCGGTCGCCACTTTGGCTGCCTCTGCGCTTACCTTTGCAGCCTCTTCCGAGACCTTGCTTGCGCATTTTGCTATGTCTGCTTGTTTTGAATCCATAATCTTTTATTCTTTAGAGTTAACGTTTATCTCTACAACACGTCGTTCCCCACACGGGTTGAGCCACGGCTTGTTTCTTAAGAATTTTTTTGAAATTGATATTGCGTCTGTCATTTTCAATGTGTATCTTTGCATTATCGAAACAATTGACAATTCAACAATAATCATTAATATCACTACATTACAATGAAAAAGAAATTTATATGCACCGTGTGCGGTTATGTGCATGAGGGCGAAGCAGCCCCCGAGAAGTGCCCCCAGTGTGGCGTTCCCGCTTCCAAGTTCAAGGAACTTGACGAGAATGAGCCCCTTAACTTCGTTACGGAGCATGTAATCGGTATCGCTGCCGACACCGACGACGAGATGAAGAAGGACCTCAACGCTCACTTTATGGGTGAATGTACCGAGGTGGGCATGTATCTCGCGATGTCGCGTCAGGCCGATCGCGAAGGCTATCCCGAAATCGCCGAGGCTTTCCGTCGCTACGCTCTCGAGGAGGCCGACCATGCATCCAAGTTTGCCGAACTTCTCGGCGACGTGGTGTGGGACACCAAGACCAATCTCGAAAAGCGCATGAACGCCGAGTCAGGGGCATGTGCCGACAAGATGCGCATCGCTTCCCGTGCCAAGCAGCTCAACCTTGATGCTATCCATGATACAGTTCATGAAATGGCTAAGGATGAAGCCCGTCACGGCCGCGGCTTTGAAGGCCTCTTCCGCCGCTACTTCGGTAAGTAAAAAATACGTAGCATAAAAAATCAGGACAGGAGTGCGAGAACTCATTTTAACTCTTCCGTACTCCTGTCTTTGTTATTAACGCACTGCTAAAAACAAGGAGCGCAAGAGTCTGATCTGGACTCCTGCGTTCTTTGTTTGTTATTAAACACGCTCTTGATGTAGTCGATTATAGCGCGGCCTTGATGTAGTCGATTATAACGCGGCCTTGATGTCGTCAATCATCCTGGCATACTCCTCATCGGAGAGGTATACCTCGCCAGGATTCATGCGGAAAGTGCCGCCATAGTCGGGGCCGTCCACATACTTGGGCGCGAGATGAAAGTGCAGGTGGGAAAGCTTGTCGCTATATGCGCCATAATTGATTTTCTCGGGGTTGAACACTCGCTGCATGGCGCGGGTCACACGGGCTACATCCGCCATAAAAGCGTCGCGCTCAGCATCTGACAGCTCGTTTAGGTCATTGACATGGCCGTTGTAGGCCACGAGGCAACGTCCGCGATAAGTCTGCTCTTTAAAAAGGAATGCTCTTGATACGCTCAGCTCGGCGATAGGGAGCATGAGACTTTTAAGTGTTTCGTTATTAGTACAATAAAGGCAATCTTTAGGGTCGCTGTACATGTTGTGTTCTGATTTAAGGGGTTAGTTTATTGTGTGTCGCAAAGTTAATCAAATATTCAGTATTATAGAATTTTTACTAAATATTTTCAAATTATTTATTAAAACGCTTGGAAATATGATAAATGTGTAGTATATTTGCTGTATAATTAATATTTCATAATTACAGCTTAACATTGATGATTGGATATTAGACCTATCCACCCACTCTTTTCAAACTCCTGCCGACCGAGTGGCCATGCAGGAGATTTTTTTTGTGGTTTGGGCAGAAGCCTCGTTGCCTGAAATAAAACAAGGAGGCTTATCCGGCCTCCTTGTTTTATAGATAGGATGTTTTAAATGCTTTCGTTGTATATCACATTGAGCACTGTCTGGCCGGCAGCTTTGAGTGAAGAGCGGTCAATGTTGTCCATATTGTCGTCTACAGTGTGCCATGTGGGGGAGAATGACTTGGTCACTTCGTTTTTCGATTCAACTATGTCGATAGCCGGGATGCCTGCACGGTTGAGATACAAATGGTCATCCACCACTGCGCCGCCGTCCAGGTTTACAAAACGGTCGCTGTAGCCCGAGCGGGCTGCGATGCCCCACACCTTGTCAACGATGTTGCGTGCATAGTTATTGGAGAAATACTCGCGGTGAAATTTCGCGTCTATACCTCCCACCATATCCAGAAGTATGGCATAGCGAGGCATATTGTCCTGGGTGTAGGGCATATGTTCCGTCCAATATTGTGTGCCGAGAGCCCATGTCTCGTCATGGTTGGAAAATCCCGACGACTGTCCGTAATCCTCCGCGTCGACCAGCAGCATGTCTACTCCGATGGCCGGTTTGTTGACCGAGAGATGTCGGGCTATCTCGAGGATGACGCCCACTCCGCTCGCTCCGTCATTGGCTCCTGGCATGGGCTCGAGGTGATTTATCTGCTCCGGGTCGCTGTCGGCCCAGGGACGTGTGTCATAATGAGCCACAAGGAGTATTCTTGCCGGAGCCTCTGTGTTGAAGCGACCCATCAGATTGTTGATGGGCAGACGGTCGCCGTTATAGGCTGTCACGGTGGCGCGCTGCTCGGTCACTGTGTCGGCCCCGTGACGCATCAGTTCGGTGCGGATATATTCGGCACATTCGGCATTGGCGCGGGTGCCAGGTATGCGGGGGCCCATGGCCACTTGCCGGGCTACGTAGGCATACGCGCTGTCGCTGTCAAATGTTGCGGGAGATTTGATGACGCTTCCTGACATTTTTTCTGTCTGAGTGTCCCCGTTCCCTGTCGTGCGGCAACTTACCGCCGCCACGCAGAGTGTGGCTGCAATGATGCAGGTAGCTTTGCCTATGCCTTTCATGATGGTTTATCCTTTTTTGCTCACCGCATTAGGTTACGGTGGTATTGTATTGCAAAGTTACAACTTAGTTACAAAACCCCGACAACTTCGTTACAAAAATCTCGCTTGTGTTAACAATTTATAACATGCATATATTGTTGCGGTAACTATTCAGCCAAAGTAAAGACATGATGATTTGGCTCGCCTTTATTAGACGAGGGCAAGGATAGCGTCAAGCGGCGATTGTCCGCTTTTCCAGGCCGTATCGG
>NZ_CAJTCF010000132.1:0-5035 GCF_910574735.1 Duncaniella muricolitica
ACAAAACTTATTTGACTTTACCAAATAAAATTGCAGCTAATTACTATAAAATCAGCAGGTTGAATTTACTTATAATGGTGATGTCTATTCCACATTATCGCCTTAGCGTGTCCGCTGAATAGTTACTCAGAGCATAGCTAAGAAATTAGCTAATTTTGCGATACTTTCCTTATATCTAATCATCATCACATAATTAACATTAACAGACTTACCATGCAAAAGATTCAGGCAGCATTAGCAGCAGCCTTGACAGCCGGGAGCCTGAGTGCCGCCCCGCTGAACGTATGCGATTTCGAGAGTTATGACATAGGTACAAAATGGACACTCCGGCACTCCGGAGGGAGCTCAACCGCCACAGTTGAGGCCGACCCCGCAAACCCGGCCAACAAAGTGCTCCACATCGTGCTCAAAGAATGGGGTTGTCATCCGGAATTCACACTCCCCACCCCATTGCGAGGCAAGGAGCTGACCGACCGCTACACGATGGTGAAATATGACTTGTATCGCGTGGCTGACGATAACGACGACTGGAAGCAGTTTGCATTGTTTCTTGGCGAACAAGAACTGTATCGCGACGAGGGGTATCCTCATCAGGGCAACCGCTCGGAATGGATAAGCAAGACCTATAACCTCAAAGCGGCCGATGACTCCAACAATTCAGATGTGATACGCCTGGGCATACATCACAACAATTCGGAGTTTTACATAGACAATATCGTTCTCGCCGGACCGCTTGACGACTTTGTAACCACCGACGACGGCGGACTGCTCGACTATTGCGAAAACAACTCATCGAGCAATTATCGTGATATTTCCGATAACATACTCATACCTCATGGAATCACTACCAATGTAAGGACATCGCGTTACTCGCAATGGACAGGCAAAGTCCACGGTCAGGGCAGACTAAACATATATGCCGGCGGTGAACGCAGTTACATAGGCTCTCAGTCAAGCAAGGGCTCGACCACTCCCGACTGGAGCGGCATGACCGGCAGCGTGCATGTGTATCCCTATAAAGATCTAATCGGCAATTGCGGATTTTACGGTCTGCTCATGAACAGCGGCACCTTCCAGCCCGACAACCTCGAGGGCTCACGCATAAATGAAGTGTTCGCACCATCGGACGTGACTCTCCACGCAGGAGCAACTATAGCCGTTGAGTCAGGCACCCGAGGGATACGTTTCGGGTCACTCTCGACCGAAGAGGGGAGCACACTCGACGGATATTACAAGAAAGGTTCGGCAAACTCCTATTATATCACGGGCTGCAACGGCAAGGATGCCACTCTTGCCGGAAAGATATACAACTCACAGGCCGGCAATAAAGTAGGTCTGATAAAGGAGGGCAACGGTACATATACAATCAGCGGCAATGACAATAACATTGCCGCCGGCATACGTATCTTAGCCGGCAATGTGTCGGTCGACAACAACGCCGCCGAAGCCGAAGCCGGCAAGAAGAGCGGCGCGACCGGAAAAAACGGCACAGTGACTGTATTCAAAGCGGGGACGCTCAGCGGCACCGGCAGCGTGGCGTCACGCTCCGAGGTGTATGGCAAAATCATCCCCGGCTCAAACGACAATCCCGGCACACTGACATTTGCCGACTATGAGTCAGCAGTCTCTGACGTAAAAGTAGTGATGCATCCCGAGGGCAATATCATATGTAGACTCAGAAACCTGTCGGACTATAGCCGCACCGTCATAAAGGGTACCCTCTCCTACAGTGGCAAGACTGAGGATTTTGAAGACTCCGACATAATGCCCCGTATCACCATCGCGCTCACCGAGGATGCCTCACCCGCAGTCAACGACGAATATGAGCTGCTAACGGCCAATGCAAGAGAAGGTGATATGAGCTTCCGTATAGTCTATCCCAAAGCGTGCACTTGGGTCGTGGAGCAGAGAGACAATCAGGACGGCACATTCTCTATAGTGGCCCGAGTCACATCCACCGACTATAGCGGCCAGGGAGATGCAGGTGACGGCGATGACGATAATCCCGGCGACAAGGGTGAATGGCCCGATGATGACTGGAGCTATGACATTACCGACCCCACCCCGCTGCGCACATATGCCGAAAAACTCGGCAAGCACATAGGCGTGGCCTTTGCTTCGTATCGCTATGACAGCAACAACAGCCGGGAAGCTGAGCTGGCCGGACGCGAGTTTAACATGCTTGTGGCCGAAAACGAGATGAAATTTGACGCAACCGAGCCGGGACGCAACCAGTTCAGCTATGGCGGAGCCGACGCCGTGACAGGCGCAGCCTCACGCAACGGTCAGGCGGTGCGTGGCCACACTCTCGCATGGCACAAGCAGGTGGCGGCATGGGTGAGCCAGGACGGTGTGAAAAACAATAACAATTATTCGCGCCGCGAACTGCTCGATATTCTCAAAAACCATATATTCAACGTGGTGGGCAGATACAAAGGCTCTGTAAGAGAGTGGGATGTGTGCAACGAAGTGCTCGATGACGACCAGAGCATAGTACGCACCAATCCCGATGCCTATACCCTGCGCCCTTCGATATGGGCCACACATATAGGCGAGGAATTTATCGACTCGGCGTTTGTATGGGCACATCAGGCCGACCCGGAGGCAAAGCTGTATATCAACGACTATAATGTAGAGTTTGCCGGCAATGCCAAGACCGAAGCCTATTACAATCTGGTGAAACGGCTCCAAAAGTCAGGAGTCCCGATTGACGGCTGCGGACTGCAATGTCACCTCACCACAGGGCAGCTCGATACACTCAAACTGGAGAAAAACATACGCCGGTATGCCGACATGGACCTCGACTGCATTATCACCGAGCTTGACATAGCTCTTGCCAATCCACACGCTGCAGACGCGCTAACATTACAAGCCAAGGAATACGGAGCCGTAACACGAGTGTTTCTGCGCAATGACAATTGTCCATCCATGCTTATGTGGGGCATTTCAGACAATCATTCGTGGCGTCAGAACAAACCTCTGCTTTTTGATTCCGACCTCCAGCCCAAGCCGGCCTATTACAATGTGCATGCACAGATGAGACTGGCCGCCGAAAGAGCGGGGCAAAGCGGCATTGAGGATATAAGGGGAGACGAAACAATCGTCTCGACCCGTTATATTGACCTCTACGGCCGACCGACCACACAAAACGGTCTCGTTATTGAAGTCAATACGTATTCCGACGGCTCGGTTAAAGCCGTAAAGAAAGTTTATTAAGAGAATGTCCCTGTCGGGTGTTTTGTCCGGCAGGGACATTCTATTGAGAAACAGTCTAAAAGTCAGAATTTAGTTGAAAATACATTTTTTATAGTTTTAACCTCTATTATATAATACAAGTCAAAGCATAGCTGAGATAATCGCTAAATTTGCAATACGTTCCTTGAGTATACAGAGGATAATATCACATTATTAATTATGGCCAACCGCTTTAACATATTTTTTGCATTTGTAATGGTATTGGGAGCAATTCCAACTATTGCAGGAAGTGTAACCCAAGAATTAGTCCGGTCATCGACTGCTCAATCCATGGCTGACTCTATAACGGTAGCGGGACGTTTTCGAAATATTGCGGAAAATATGCCACGCATCACCACTATAATCGAGTGTGATATATCAAACAAGAGCGTGAGAGAAATATGTGAACTTGACAGCAATAACTCTTTCTGCCGAAAGATACCTCTGTCATATCCTCACACATTCACGGTAAACTATAATCAGTCAAACTTTATCAACGTATTTGCGGCTCCGGGCGATTCCATATATATGGATATCGATGCTTCCACCACACCTCTTTCCGTCTCATTTTCCGGAGATCATGAGGATATAAACCGGCAGTACGATCGTGCCTTTCAATATATGCAATCTTATTATTGGTCAGTAAATCTACCATCCGATACTGTTGCCTTTGATGAATATATGCCGATCTTTAAAGAATATATCAGACAGGGACGCGACAGCATTGCCTGCTATGCACGGGTGCATAACCTGTCTGACGAAGTGACATCGATGCTACATATTGATAACATTTACAGTCTGGCAAATATGGCTAACGGATATCAGGGACGAAATATGGAGGAAAAACGTGCTTTTTTTCTTGACCCTATTTTTGACCTATTCAATGAGGAAAACACAAAACTCATGATTTTTCCATATCACATTTCAGCTATAATGAATTATTTTCCCGATGTTCGTGATAGCGCACCGAAAGGAACTGTAAGGGATATCATGTATGTCTGCGATGAAGAAGCTCCCACACCGGACAGATCTGTATTCTTTAATCAGAACTACTACAACCGACTTTATACGCAGAATAATCCTGTCAATATAATTTCATTAGATGGTATCAGACCAGGTGATTTCTATGTCTATATTAACCGCGAAATCAAGGAAATTTCTGATGTGAATCCCATCACATGGCTCATAAATGAAAATAACAGACATCCAATCTATCTTGATGTAAGTGCCACGTGGTGCGGTCCATGCCGGGCGGCGATTAAAGGAAGTGAATATATCAGAGAGCATTATAAGGACTCGGATATAAAATTTGCCATTATCTGGCTTAACTCAAGTAAAGAAGCGTGGCTCAAAGTCGCACCAACTATATCAAACTCCATTCAGATATTCATCGATAATGTTGAAATGGAAGACAGGATTAAAGGACATCTTAGAATCAATGGTTATCCTACATGCTTAATGATTGACAAGGACGGAAATATTACCAAAGAAGGTGTACCGCATTACCTGTCGCCTGAACTTCCTTCTTTCCTCAACAGCCATCTGTAATCATGTCATTACATGTAGATAGTTTAGCAATAGACGGCTCGGTCAAAGCCATAAGAAAAAATTTATTAAAAAACAGTGCTTGTCGGGCGTTTTTGCCCGACAGGCACTATTTTAACGTGAGTTCGATATAAGCAATCAGAACAAAGTTAGCTGGTTATCTGTCACAAACTCCAAAGAGATAGACGGTTTCTTTGGGAAAAAGCAGTAAGCAGCGATAGCACTCAAGGCATTGGTGATAAAATTAGCGAAAGAC
>NZ_CAJTCF010000133.1:0-4799 GCF_910574735.1 Duncaniella muricolitica
TCTCTTCGACAAAACTAAATCTCAAAATTTCAATGTTCTCTACGACCCAAGTGGACCAAATTTATTTAATTTTTAACTAGCTCCCATTTTTATGGGACACTAGTGATGTTATATGAATCAGCAATACGACCATTTCTTAAAAAATGGGAATCATTAACATCCGGCTTAGAGCGTAAGAACTGCATTTGTTCCCTTGCAATACTACCAAAATGGTAATATTCGCCATATTTTTTGTATCTCGTTTTTAATTCTTCCATTGTCATCAAATCAAAATTTACGATAGAGAAGAAAGAACTTGATGAATTTACAACAGACGTATATAGTCTTTTGCTAATGTCAGCTTCCGAAGAAGGAGAAATATCTAAAAAGAATATATTAGGATTGTACCCTCGTAATTCCTCACAAAATTGCTGCTCATCATTTTGAGTCATAAAAAACTGAAAATCTCTACTTTTCTCCATTGTATTTAATTTTGATGATGATAAAATCTTTGGCTTACCTTATCGCACTGTTATTGGTAATGGTTTGCAGCTTGCCGCCGTTAGGCGGAACAGGTGCATGTTATTCGCATATTATTCGGGTCGCCAATATGGATGTAATGCCGTTCCAATATTAAACATTGGAACATTAAACTCATTTATCCATTCAAGGCGAGTCCAAATGCCAGAGTTTTCACCGACCATAAGCATCCTTTCATTACAAAAAACAGCTTCCATTTCATAAGGGCGACGACCAATTTCAAAGTTCATTACAATAAATCTAACTGGAGCTTTATCTTGTAACGGTACAACAACCGAATTGCATTTTAAGGTGGATTTTGCCACTTTACCTAATGTCTTTCTACTATGTCTTACAGCTTCAATAGAGCGTTTGGCATTTCTAGAAATAACCATAGGCCTAAATATCGGACCAAATTCCGGCTCTACATCATTTGGCAGGACATCCATTTTATCTACTAACTTTGTAAGACCGTCAATCATCATTTCTTTTATTTCATTTGAATTAATATTGCAAAATTCCGCCCATGCAACAAACTGTTTGTCAGTAGGAAAACTCTCGCCGTCCACATCAAACCACGCATTAAAATCGCCGCCCAAAGAATTGATATAGATAGGGGATTTGGTTGTATATAGTCCCCAATCATCAATTTGCCAAAGCGAGCAATCAAAGTTTGCAATATAGTTTTTTTCTTCCATTTGTTTTTGCGAATAATGGTTTGGAAAGGAACGCCGTTTAGGGGTTATCTTTCCTTGTTATAAACTTTTTTATTTTTCCAATGGATATATAATTCTCCATTCTTTAGTCTTTTCTCTCCAACTATTGCACATAAAAGATTATTTTCATAGGCAAAATTATATTCCTCTGCTGGCATATTGCCCCAACGAGAAGCATACCTATGTATTTTACTAATTCTTTCTTTATCATATTCATATAAATACACCGACCAATCTTTATATGAATTTATACCCTGAAAGATATTCATTTCATGGTATGGATAAAAATAGCTTATTGAGATTATGGTTGTATATTGATTGGGTATATATTTAACATGATATACATAATATGAAAAGGCATTATCATACTCATATATATCAGTTATGATGCCATTTTCTATATTATCCGGAGCTTCTTGCGAACAAAGTATTTTTCCTTCTGCATTAAAGCCAAAAGAATACAGACCAGCTATTTTTAGACGGTCTTTTTCTTCAATATTTTTTCGTATTCTTCCGTTTGGTAAACCCGATAATTCATTCTTATAAGGAGTTGGCACATAAAATTCATGTGTAGCATACTTCCATGAAGAGATTTGCCGTAAAACATTTTCAACTTTGGCATGAATGACATGCGCTGACTTTTTTAACCGTTGATACAGTTTGTCATTCATTTCCATGATATGTATATCACTCTTTATATCCATTGGCTTTATTGTTTATAATGGCTTGACAAGGAGCTGCGTTTAGCAGCTATCTTGGCTCGTTATCAATATAATTCTTTAAGAAAGCATATTCATTCATTATGGTAAGATTTCACATTCTTCACCAAAAGGATAATAGGTTCTCATGTTTACGGTCGATTCGTTTTCGCTGCGACATACTCTTATTCTGCTTATGGAAAGTTTTTCTGTCACTAAGAGTTCGTACCGTAAATTGTCATGGTGAAAGACTATTACTTCCGGCTTCTCTGTGTCATAAAGAGAATAGAATATTCTTAGATTTTTGCAAGAAGATAATGCTGTTTCAATCTGTGCATCGAAAGAAGACGGCAATGTTACAGAAAGATATTCCATGTTGTCCGGATTACTCTTTATATCCAAATCAATATACTCAATTTGGGCAGGCTCTTTGCTGGTTTCGGGCAAGAAACCAATCATAACGCCCTTATCTTCAATCTCGATAGGCTCTTCGTCTATTTCATCATATTCATCATAATCAGAAAGGAGTTCCTCAATGGAAGTTTCAAATAACTTCTCAAATATTCTCTCTGTGTTTTTGTTCTGTATGTCAGTACAGAACAATTCTGCATGAATCTTATTGTTTGTTGTATTCATCTTCATAACAAGTTATTTTGTCTTAATGTATCGTAGTAATCTCCGTCACTATCCATATTGGAAACTATTTTTTTTGACAGTTCTTCTGCATTGAGAGCAAGGCATTCTTGTCCGAATACAGGATGAATCAAGAATGATAAGTCTTGCTTGTTTCCTTTCAGCCATTTCAGAAAATTCATGGTATTAACTTTACTTAGCTTTATGGACATATTGCATACAGCCAAATACAACTCCATATAATATTCGTCTTGCCACAACAAAAATGTGCCGCTATTATCTTGCCCTACAATAATTTGTAAGGTGCCGTCAGAAGTAATAGTGTCAAAGAAATTCTTCGCTCTTTTCTGACTATTAGATTGTTGAATGAATTGCTTTCTCATGTTGTTATTCCATTTGTTATTGATAATGTTTAGCAGGGAACGGCTTGTCCGTTATCCTGCGTTGTTAGCATTATTTTTTTGTTGTTTCATCCATTGCAAAAGTAAATTTTCAATCTCTTTTGCACCTGTTTCCTTAGCCAAAGCAAGAGGGGTGCTGCCGTTACTATCTTTTATATCAAGGTCTGCATGATATTCTAAAAGCAACTTCACCAGTTCGATGTTATTATTGGCAATGGCTTCCATAATCGGATATACTTTGTAGGTGTCGTATGGACTTTGACAACCATTTACGTTAATGCCATACTCCAGTAAAATACGGGCTAACTTTACGTTAGACAGCTTGCAGGCGTATGTCAGGAGCGTAAGCCCGTATTCATCACTATATACTCTATCGTTAATGTCCTTATATCGGGTAAGGGCATATTTTAGTACATCTTCTTTGTCAAAGTAGATTGCCGTATAGAGTATGTCAAACTCGTAACAATCGTTAGCCATTGCCATAGGTTCGTCTTTTCCTGCCAGCAATCGTTTTATGGTTGCCATATCATTGTTACGGCAAGCAATCCCCAACGGATAAAGCTGGTAGGTTTCATCCCGAATAGTATCTTGGAGCAATGAACTTGCTTTCACACTATCCAAACAACAAAAAAGCGTTGCAAGAAAAAGTAATGTCCTATTTACTATCTTCATATTTACTTTTTAAGTCGCACGTTAATGCTAATGGCTAAGCGGGGAACGCTGTCAAGCGTTA
Organism: Duncaniella muricolitica; assembly: GCF_910574735.1. Lineage (NCBI taxonomy): Bacteria > Pseudomonadati > Bacteroidota > Bacteroidia > Bacteroidales > Muribaculaceae > Duncaniella > Duncaniella muricolitica. Next base: position 3,680 of record NZ_CAJTCF010000133.1, read on the forward strand.
GCACGCTTTGTTACCGATGGTTTAACTTTCAAAGTCTTTTGAATTAACAAGCCCACGAATAAACTCCTCAAAACATGCTGCAAGCGTAGTAATCTTATAATCGTTTTCTTCATCAATATGGACAACACTTGGTTCTCCTGCTAAACCACATTTGCGATAATCCAAGAATATCATATCATGTCCGGCAGAAGGAGTGGTGCATATCGCTATTCCAATGGTTGGATAGCCCCATTCTTCAATCCAAAAACGATTTCCCATTTCTCCGCAAAGAGAATAAGGTTTATCTTTATCTATTCCCATAATTCCACTTATTGCTATATGGTTATTTGCCCAAGAAGTCGGGATTTGGGTTAGAAAACATGTATTGACAGCTTCTCCACCATTACATTGTTTTATCAGCGCAATATAAGATTGGGGCAATTTATATCCCAATTCATTTTCAATATCTTTAACTTGTTCATCAGTAGGTGTTGTCCCTATATAATATTTTTGGGCATATTCATTATTATCCCAAAAACTGGAAAAGTCAAAATCTTTAAAAGGAGTTTTATTCATGACTGTATATTTTCTGTTTTATCGGTAATGGTTAGCAGGGAACGGCTTGCCGTTATCCTGCGTTGTTAGCAACCTCTTTAATTCTCACTTGATATTTTTGTAATTGCCATTTTTTATCAATCAACAAATATGTTGCAGACAATTCGCTTTTAGCATCGTCTATTATCCAAGTTAAATATTGAACTTTTATACCTTGTTCATTGTCTGCAAATCTTTTTGCTATTGGATTCCCCAATAATTCTATGCTGCGTTCATAAGAAACTGTTTCAATTACAGACAATTTATATTGCCCATTTTCGTCAGGTAGCCATAAGTTCTCAATAAGGAATAACCGCATATCTTCCACTAAGTCTTTTTCTATTACTTTAAGAATAGGGAGTTTGTAAATGTATTTATGTATATTGACAGAAAAAAACGGGAAGAAGTATTTACCCATTATTCTTCGTTGCATCAATACTTCGGTTATTTTTTGAGAATTTGTTAACGGCTCCGAGGAGCCAAGTGTTTAATCCGTTAAAAATCTGATGTTTAGCATGAAAATTTAACACTAAAAATTTGGTCAAGT
>NZ_CAJTCF010000134.1:0-4466 GCF_910574735.1 Duncaniella muricolitica
ACCGAGACTTCTTCATATTCCGACTGGTCAAACTCTACGCCTAAAAATTTAACACTTCTAACTGCCAAATTTAACATATGCACCGCCATTTCGGCTTGACCCGGGAAGATTGAGTTTTGCTGTTTGATTTATAAACCATACCTCGGCTTGGAACGGAGATTCCGAGCCAAAAGGCAAGTTTATAATCTTATTAAGTATCGGTATATTTTCAGTATCAATTCTATATGTTCCCGCAGTAAATTCATCACAGATGGCACCTCCTTTTACAAAGAAAGCTGTTTGAGCTGGGTGTACCACAAGCTGAGTACCCATACGCAGGTCATCGGAGTCGAACTTATGACAAAGTTCACCATCAACCGTTTGATATTTTACAACGTCTATTATTGCCATATACTCAACTTAAAACTGACCAAAAGCCCACTTGGTCATAAATAAAAAAGAGGCGTGGGCTGCTATGCCACGCCTTTACGGATAGGTGGTAGGAATACCTGTATATGAAGATGTGGAAATAACAGCTCCACGCCGTATGGCATGGAGACTGTCATGACTTTCTCTTGCATATACTTGGATGTAAGTTTCCTACGCTTTATCCGTACAAGCAGAAGACATAACGCCTCTTTGATTCAAAAATGTTTGGACAGACCACGGCCTATCCGACTGCAAAGTTACGAAAATATTTTGATATTTTAACCCTAAGGTGTGGTGACCCGGCGAGATTTTGGCTGAGGTCACCACATTTTTATTGCTGGAATATGGTTAAAGTCTGTTAATGTTTGGGGTCATCAGGCGGTGATGTGGGGATGAATGACGCTGAACGGATTTGGTTGAATTTGAAATATATACTGATTATCAGCGCATTAAACCGCCATGATAAAAGATATGCGCCTATACAGACACGCATAATAAACAATATTTCAGTGTATTAGGATGGGCGTGGTGACTTTTGTGGTGACTTGGAGGGGTATGATTGAATAAAAGACCGCTAACTCATTGAGAATTAGCGGTCTTTTGTGGTGCCACCAGCACCATTTTTAATGAATTGAGATGAATTGCCGTAAATTCAATGTGAATATAATATGCTATATATCAATGTAATTAAACTAAACTGAATTTATTTGGAGTTGTTAATCTTCAAAAATTATAGTGACTTTTGTAGTGACTTTTCAGAAATAGTCACTATCTTTGCAATCGGAAAACACACCGTGATTTTTGGAACCCGAACCAACATCAGAGGGTCAGTTCAAGACATCGGCAGTGGATTTCCCTTGAACGAAATTAAACGATAATAAATAATCTTGAATTATGGCAAAGACTCTCTCCCGGTTCTATATCCGCAAGCAGGACGAGAACAAGGAAACGGCAACCCTATTTTTCAGGGTACAGAATAAGGAGCATAAGATAGATTCTATTTTTTCCTCCCAAATACAGGTTGATGTGCAGGAGTGGCGCAACGCCATTTCTTCCGAAGAAAACTGGATGCGTCACCGAGAAAAGAATTTCAAGCTACACGACACTCTTGCCAAAATCGAAATGGCGGTCAAGAGCGAGGTGGAGGGTATGCACTTTGACAAAAAGGCCGTGAAGGAGGCAATCCTCGCCGTTGCCAATCCGAAAAAATCGGATGCCGTGAGAAAGGCGCGGAAAGCCGAAGAGGAAGCGCGACTGAAACAGGAGCGCGAGAAGATTGAGGAAGAGGAACGCAAACGCCAAAAGAAAGAGGCGGAACGTGCGAACATCTGGAATTTCCTCGACCGATTTGTGGAAGATATAAAAGCCGGAAAGCGGCTCAACGGTAATGACCCATATACGCCCGGCAGTTGCAAGGCGTGGAGCAGTTTCCGCAAACTATACAACGGCTTTGACCCTCGACACAAATTGACATGGGGTGATGTTGACCGCGAGTTGGTGACGAAGTTCCTCGCTCACCTTGCCAAGCTCGACTACATGGGCAGTTCGGTGAATAAATACCTTGTATCGTTCCGTGCGATGGTAGGATATGCCTATGCAGACGGTCTGCACAACAATGACCGGGCATTGGCCTGTTTCTCGAAGCGAAAGGTTGAGGAAAGCGACAAGGCGGCTGAAATCTATCTGACCGAAGCCGAGTTGCAGGCATTGGCTGAAATGGAGCTGACTGGACTGAAAGATCAGGTGCGCGACATTTTCCTCGTCGGGTGCTACACTTGTCAGCGTGTCAGCGACTACAACAATATCAGCCCCGACAGTTTCACCACAACGGCAAAGGGTACGCCGATTATCCGGCTTATCCAGCAGAAGACACGAAACGAGGTCAAGATACCGATAATGAACCCTAATCTCAAAGCCATCTGCGAGAAATACAACTACAATATTCCCTCGGTGATTGATGTGATGATAAACCGCTACATCAAGGAGATACTTAAAGACCTGTCTGAAACCGTGCCGTCATTGGCTGTCAAGGTTCCCACCAAACTGACAATGAAGCAAAAGAAGAATGAGGAACTTGGCAAGATTGTGATTGAGCGCAACTCCAAAGGAGAAGTGGTAATGCCCCGTTACAGTTGCGTCACCACCCACACTGCCCGGCGCAGCGGCATCACGAATATGTATCTCTCCCACAAATACACCATCGTCCAGATGATGCACGTCAGCGGTCACAAGACCCAAAAGACCTTCATGGACTACATCAAGCTATCCTCCGATGAAATCGCCGACGAGATAGACGCAATCGCTAATCCAACGCAAAACGATGTGTTTTAACAAACTTTTTATATGGAATTTGCGTTAAAATTTTGTGGATAGGAAATTTAGTATTATCTTTGCATCCACAAAGGGTAGTTTCCCCTTGAAAGAAATACTTCGCTTGCGAAAGCAACGATTTTACGGATCGGCAGTAGCCGGTTGGAAAGAGCAATCATCTGGTTGCTCTTTTTTCGTTTAATGAGGAATGACTTTTTGGCCAAGCAACACTCCGTTGTCGGAGAAAATATTATGTTTCACCGCGTCATAAGAGCGGTTTTCATTGTGTGGTCGCAGGAAATGTGTTGTTATCGGGTATGCTATTAGGTCTGCGATTTGTAATCCAATGATATTGTCGCTCTTGTATTTGAAATCAAAATTGGTTATCCTTGACCGCAGTCTATCCGGTGTAACCCATTTTGTTCCACGGTTCCGCAGTCCATTGTAGTAATTAAGTAGTTTGCGGTCTTCCTTATGTCCTCTGCGCTCTACAACAACTGATATTTCAGGATTGTCCTCAATATTGTCAACACAAAATATGCTGCGTTCAATCAAATAGGACAAAGACAAGCCATAAACGTCATCTTCTTCACCCCTGACACAAAATTTATTTAATTGCTCTTTCAAGATAGTGCAACTAACAACAACATAGGCATCGTGTTGACTCAGTATATTCTCAATGCCTTCAAAGAATTTCTTCCGCAATGCATCGTCTTTTAATGCTCCAAAAGCTCCGCGCCATTTTCGTATGTCAACTGAGTGTATCACGATGTCAGTGTTGCCGAAAATCTCCATTTTTAGATTTTCAAAGGCTACGTTTAATGCGTTGAGGTTCTTACGCGAAACAAGTATCCCGCATAAGGTGAATATAGGAAATGTAGGGTCATATTTCGTCAAATTATGATCGCCGCACTCATCTATAAAGAGGTAATATTTTGATTTTGCTTGCTTTTCCATTGTCTTTTCTTATGCAAAGTTAATAATTTTTCGCCAATAATGCCCTGAAATCCCAAATATTATGATTAACTTTGCCATTGGATATGCGCAAGCCTATACATGACATTTTGAAAAAAGAAGCGTTATGCTCATCTTGTTTGTTGAAAACGTAGGAAATTTTCAAAACGATGCAAGAGATAGCATAGTGGTTCTCACGCATATAGCGTGGGGCACTATTGTTACATCTGCATCAAAGGTTTCCTACGACCCTCAACAAAGACGTGGCATAGTTGGCTCACGCTTCTTTATATATTGGCAACGCCATTGAGTCTATGGGTAATGATAAGGTATGAAACAAGTCATAAAAATAATTCCTCTCATTAGTGCCGTATTTTTGTTTTCGTGCAGCGATGACAATACGGTTTTCAAAGAACCGTCGCAGATCAGGGCATACGAAACGGATGCTCAGATAATGGCTCAGTTCGTGGATGTTGACAATGCCACAGGCAAGTTTGTCATAAATCCCGACAAGAAGATAACGGCTTCCGACTATGTTCTCAACCGAAACAGGGAGGAACTGCTGGCTGTCAGTGCAGTCAACTGCGATCTTTTCATGCGCGAGATGGAGAGTGTGAACGGGCTACTGTCCTCAATCAAGCAATCCGGTGTTGCCACTGCTATATTGTATTCCACTTATTCATCGGATTAAGTATATCGTAAAAATAAATTAATGTATTGATATGTTAAGCCGCAGGTCTACAGAAATTAATCATGTATCGTTTACCAACGTTGGAGAGGATGTCTTCTACGGT
>NZ_CAJTCF010000135.1:0-4433 GCF_910574735.1 Duncaniella muricolitica
ACCAAAAATAACTAATTAGGGCTGACTCCTGCAAATGGTAATCGACTTTTGTCGCTTGCCTTAGCAAGAATCAGCCCTAATTTTTCAATCGCTCAAAAAAAGTTTAGCGGACAGTAATAATTGAGAATAGAGATATAGAGGCTGAGATTATAACTGATAATCAGTCTGATAGTGAGGATATTCAAACAGTGGATGTCTCTGATGTAGTTGTCTATGCTAGAGATTGGACTATTGAAACAATATTCAATCAAATCAATATCGAAAATATAGACCTAAATCCCAAATTTCAAAGAAGAAATGCTTGGAATGATGACAAACGAAGTAAACTTATAGAATCAATCATAATGGGGTATCCTGTCCCGGAAATTGTTTTAGCAGAAAATCCCAATAAGAAACGCTCATTTATAGTTATAGATGGTAAGCAGAGACTGCTTACCCTTGCGGGGTTTATTGACAATAATAAATATAAGTATTGGGATAAACCAGTATTAAAAGGATTGAAAGTGTTGAAGGATCTTAACAAATTGAAATATGTAGATTTGGATGAAAAGTCTAAACGCGAATTTGATAATTCTTCATTACGCTGTACTGTCATAACAAATTTTAAGGATATCCAGATTCTGTATGATATCTTCTATAGACTTAATTCTGGATCAGAATCCTTATCTACACAAGAATTGCGACAGGCACTTAACAAGGGAGAGTTTGCTGATTATTTAGTTGAAACTACGAACACACTACAACCAATTCATTCTGTTATGAATTTATCAGAACCTGACAAAAGACTTCGGGATATCGAAAATTTACTAAGATTATTTGCTTTTACCATGTATCCTAAAGAATACAAGGGTAATTTAAAGAAATTCTTAGATGACAAGATGGGAGATATTACAAAAAATTGGGGAGAGACACATCTTAAAATAAAGGAACAATACGAGAAAATAAATTCTGCAATAGATTTGCTAAAAGAAACATTTGGGGATTATAAAATTATTGGTAGGAAATATGACGAAGATGCCTTCTCTAATAGATTTAACAAAGTGCTATTTGAGGTGGAGATTTTTTATTTTCTTCATTTAGATAAGAACATCCTTTCAAGTAAAGAGACGTTTATAACTGCCTTAAAAAAACTCTGTACAGAAGATGCTGATTTTAGAGCCTCTATTGAGAGTTCAACAAAAAATATCGAATATTACAAAATAAGATATGCTAAATTTCAAGAATTGATAAATAAATCTTTCAGGCTAAACTTAGCAATTAATCCTTTTTTGTAATTTATGGTAGACGTTAAAGAGTCATTGGACAAATTGGAAATGTATTTATTGGAACTCGAAGATAAATATATAGATATCCATACAGATCCTTTGGAAAATCCAGAAATGTACAAATTGGATATTAGAAGTTTTTGTGTGCTTTCTCATGCAGCTTTTGAAGAGTTTGTAGAAAATATATGTTTATATACACTCAATGAAATTGAAGATAAATTTGTAAACACACAACGTATCAGTTATTCCACATTATGCTTGTTGCACTTTTATGGAAATAGCAAAACAATAGATAATGAAAGTTGGAATGATGACGAAAGAATTTATGATTATTTATTAGCTCAAATAAGAAGTATAAAAAGCGATTTTTCTAAGTATATTATGAACCAAAATCATGGTGTGGGCTTAAAATATCTCAAAAGGTTATTAGTTCCATTAGGATTATATGCGCCATTGGATATTAGATTTTCTTCCGCATTAGATAATTTGACTCAATCGAGGGGCGGTTATGCACATACATCTCATCGTAATATTAGAAGTTTATCTCCAGAAGATGTGAAAATGTATGTTAGAGATGTTTATGATTTGATGGTAGAGTTAGCAAATAAATCTAGAAAAATTTCATATTATAGCATTCACTAGAAATAGGTCATGTAAAGGTCATTCTGTAACAGCGAATTTTTCACAAAATAATTATACTGTCATTTTACATTGGTTTCTGTATGCACTTGATTTGTTTTTTTATTGGGAATAAATTATCTTTGCTCGCAGAAAGGCGTTCTTTTGATATAATGCAAAACAAGATAGAATACAGAACTTCACTCGTTTCTAAGTCGTTACCTATCACAAGACAGATTTATGCAAGTCATTAAATTTCAATGGTAAAGACAATTTGTAATGTCTCCCACAATGCCATGTGATAGTCTTGTTGATTCCTGCTGCCTTTACCCATTTCTGCAAGCGTGTGATTGCGGTTGTGCGGTAGCAGGTGATATTGAATATTTTTTCGGAAGTGTGTTGTATAGGATTCCCGATGAGTTTCAGCAACGTTGGACTTAATGGGATTGTGACACCGCTGTGTGCGCTACGCCCCTCGGTCTTTTGTTGGTTGAATCGGAGTATCTTTGCCGAGAAATCGACATTGGCGTGTGTGAGGCTCACGGTGTCACACCAGCGTATGCCGGTGAAACAGCAAAAGAGAAATGCTCGTTGCAGTGCCGTGTCCTCACCCTCGTAATGAGTGGCGGCAAGGCGTTTGATTTCATCCATTGTCAGTATCTCTTTTTTCAGCGTGTTCACGTCACGGTGGATTACGATTCCTTTGCACGGATTCTTTTTCATCAGTCCTTCTTCTATCGCATGGAGAATTACGGTTCGGAACATATAGTATGACTTATGCGCTTCCTCTCCTTTGGCGACTTTCTTCAGATAGTCTGTGAAACTCGTCACCATTTCGGGTGTAATCAATTCCATGCGCAGAAACGATGTGTAACGTTGGAAGCGTGGTGTAGCCTCAAGGAATCTCATAAAGCGGTTGTAAGAGGTCTTGTAGGTAGTTCTCACTGGCTTTGAATACAACTCGTTCTCCCAATGTTTGCGGAAGTATTTGATAAAGTCGTTATCACCGTCCTTTTTCAGTCGGTATCCCTCATGGTCTTCGAGAAATTCCTGCTCACGCTCAAACCGTATCTTCTCGGCGAGTGCGAGAGTATTCTTGTTTTGGGTGCGTTCCTGCTGGTTGCGAGGGTGTAGCCATATATAGAGGTTCAGCACCTCTCGTTTGCGGATATGCTTGATTCTATATTTCGGTTTTCCTTTCATCGCCCCCTCGGTATAGAGGACATGGTTGCCGTTTTCATCAAGCACCGGGGTTTCGTTGCGTCCGAGATAATACTCCAACGCAAGGCTTGCCCGACCGTCCTGCAATTCGGACTGCACGAGTTTCGGGTTCTGTTTGTTCTTGCTTTCTACTTTAGCCATAGGTGATTATCTTTGTTTGATGCAAAGGTAATGAGGCGTAATCAAACGTGAAAACGGCTCACAACAGATATTAACAATCTAATCGTACTAATTGTGTACTAAATGCGAAAATAAGGGCAAATTAAGGCAAAAGCATAGAAATACTTTGCGATATAACTATTTGAAAATGAATGGCAATGAATGTATTTGAATATCAGTGAATATATGGCAAAATACTAACCACTCTCTTAGTTCGGGGGTGAGATTGTCTGATTCAATGTCTTTGAAGTAGCGGTAGGTCTTGACCTTTAGCTCTTCACAGGCCCCGTCGTCAGCTACAATAATGGCTTTTGGATGGTTTTGCAGAGCTGAGATTGTCCACATGTGACAGACTCCTTCTTCGATTCCGTGATGAAGTGCAAGGGCTTTGTTGTGTCCGCTGACCAGTAGCATGACTTTTTTGGCAGCCATAACTGTACCGACACCTACGGTAAGTGCGGTTTTTGGAACAAGATTGATGTCATTGTTGAAAAACCGAGAGTTGGCTATAATGGTGTCTCTGGTGAGTGTCTTGATGCGGGTACGAGAGGCCAATGCCGAGCCAGGCTCATTGAATGCTATATGTCCGTCGGGCCCAACTCCCCCCATAAATAAGTCGACACCTCCGTATGATGCCATTTTAGCCTCAAATTCATCACATTCTTTTTGCAGGTCCGGTGCATTGCCGTCAAGTATATTTACATTCTCTGCCGGTATATCTATATGGCTGAAAAAGTTATCCCACATAAAAGTATGATAGCTCTGCTCATGATCCTGGGGGATACCGCAATATTCGTCCATATTAAATGTGACAACGTTGCGGAAAGAAACCTTCCCGTCATTATACAGCTTTACCAGTTCACGATACATACCTATTGGTGAACTGCCTGTGGGACAACCCAACACAAACGGTTTTTCCGGAGTCGGGTGAGAACTGTTGATGCATGAGGCCACATAATAAGCAGCCCATTGAGACATCTTGTCATAGTCGGGTTGAATGATTAAACGCATATTTGTTTCTATATTGTTTAACGTGAGTTCGATATAAGCAATCAGAACAAAGTTAGCTGGTTATCTGTCACAAACTCCAAAGAGATAGACGGTTTCTTTGGGAAAAAGCAGTAAGCAGCGATAGCACTCAAGGCATTGGTGATAAAATTAGCGAAAGAC
>NZ_CAJTCF010000136.1:0-4356 GCF_910574735.1 Duncaniella muricolitica
CAACCCGACGCAGACCTGAAAATAATGCTCGCCGATGCATCTGAATCGCCGCCGGAAGAAACTGAAAACTGATAAGGGGGCTTGTCCTATACAAAAAGTTAGCCCAACTTCTATATTTCAAGAAGTTGGACTCGACTTTTTATGGTTTAGCGGACAGTAATACAAAAAAATTGCGATTATAACCGCGATTATTACAAAAAACTGAGTTTAGGGTATCACAGTCGTAAACTCCGAGAGGCGTGGCGGCTCGTGTTTTCGTCGGTTTTGCCGTCAAATGGTGACGGTGAGCCGTAGTTCACTGACACCCTTCGACCGCAATCCGACTGCTGGAACGGGCTGAACACCGACTTTCTCAACGCCCTGTGAGGATGCGACAGGGATGTCGCCTCACCGGACTCCAATCGTCAGTCCGTGTTCTTCACGCCCGTTCTTGGTATGGAATTGAACCGCCACGCCACTCTGCGTTTAGCCACACCCCACGGGAGCAAGAAAGTGATTTCCTGCGATCATTCTGCGATGCTCCATATACGCCTGTAACCACATACTTGCTCTATCCGGGGGAACATTCTGTTCTTATACTAATTTACCTTTTCGTATGTCTGCCGTTTCGTATCACTTATAAAGGGCTGTGCTGGACTCTACTTTTATGCCAGTTATAAGCGTAGTTCAAAGTGTGTTCGCTCATGGTAATGAACGTGCTGAAACGGGATATTCCTTGTATTCCGATTTACTCAACCTGTGTTCTGCATGGCTTCCCAACACTCCGATAGAAAAATACTGGGCTCTGCTTCCAGACAGATAGGAGCAATCAGAGGAATAAGGCTTCTCATCCGACAAGCCTTATTCCTTTAGCGCCAGACGCCATCGCGGAGATAGATACTTCTTATCAATGGATATTAACTTAGTTAATTTTTTGCTGAATTTCAATGACATGTGTATTTATCGAATCGCATATGTGCTCTATTCGATCAAGACTTGAGTCATAAACGTTAGTTCGAGCATTGCAATGTTGTATCATTCCCAACAATGCGCCACTCAAACCTACGGTTAACACCCACTTCGCCACCCAAGCCACAGACCGACGGAACCTTGACTCGCTCATCTCACCGTTCTCGTCGACGTATTTCTTGAACGTCACAATCTGCCAATAGCGAAACCGCTGCGCCCATGACGGCTTGCCGTCAAGCTGCGTCTCCTCCGCGAAGGCCATAAACGACTTCCACAACCCCTTCAGAAAACTTTTGTCATTCAGTCTGTCAGGGTCGCAATGATTCACAAGTCTATAAACAGGAACGCGGTCTTCATGCACTAAATTTTCCTTATTTCGGTTGTCAATCAGTGCCCCGAAAATGAAGACAGACATATATCCGTCGGGGGCAAGCAATATCTTCATAAATGCTCCTCGCTCCGTTCGGAAAGACTTTTTGTTCGTGACTTCCTGACGCTCCACAACGTTATAAATTCTGTTTCCCCAAAAGAGATCAAAAACGTCATTTTTATCGCCTCCCCAACGGCTTCCACTGCATACACATAACATATAGTACCCTTGCATCAGTTCAGCTCTTTCATCACCCGGAATTTGTTTCGAGAAAAAATTATCGTCATGTGTTTGTTCGTTAAGGAACTTCTCGAATATTTGGTAACGCTCAATCCTCCTTTGTGCCTCCTTGGATTGAAGCATCTTTTCCACGGGTTTCTGCGCCTGTGGTTCATTAGTAGGTTGACTTTCGGCAATCGAAACGGCATCAGATTTCTTCGATTTCTCAACTAGGCAATTCTTAAAAGAATCTTTCTTGAAATTGATGATTTTTTTGAACACTAAGCAGAACGATGATATAACCATCAGTAAAACAATATTAGATTTGAAAGTATTTGATAATCTATTCATATGCAAAAGCGTTAACACTCGAAGTATGGCGGAAAATGGGATTGGCGTTTCCGCAATAACCCGTAAAATTGAAGAAGTTTTAGTCATAATTTAGCACAAAGGCATCTTGATATGAAATAGCGTTGCGATTGTCTTTGTTCTCAATCCAACCCTTTTCAAGATGACTCGTCTGAGATATTTCTCCCGCACTCATATTTGAAAACATAGAACAGACTTTCTCGATAGTGCTAGTTTCGTACTCGTTGAGTAAATTGCCTTTATTCTCTCTTGCTTCCAACTTGATGCCACTCTGACCGCTTGGATAGACATATTCTTCCATATCAATTCCCGGTAGAGAACTGTAAAGTGTGCCCCACCGTTCAGGAACAGGGCCAAACGGCAATGCTTTGTATGTTATGCCAGTTATGCCATAACCATGATTTTTGTAATGGATGAAATCTGCATAGAACAGCAGTTTGTTCATTTTAGTTACAAATGTCGAGCCAATAGTCGTGATAATCAGTCGTACCACATTTGCAACTTTATCGGTGGATAAAGAGCGAAAACCAGTATATTCCGAAGGTTGCACGATTGGCTTATAATCTCCAATTGCTGCTTCCACTTTCTTTTTTATCCGCAGATACTCCTGTTCGCTCATTTCAGATTTTGATGCCTCGACAAATGACATGAAAACGTCCTTTTCGCAGGCGGCAATGATTGTTCGGGCATTTGACACGCTCGGCACCTCTCCGTCCTCATACATTCGGTATTGGTTTATCCCAAAACCAAGTATCTGTGCCATTTTTGCAGCAGACAAACCATAGTGTATCCTTATTCCAGAAATCTCATCAGGGAAAGGAATGCCATGCTTGAACCGATATTGATTATATACCTGAAAGATGTTGGCTTCATCCATTTCGGTGGTAGTCCACATTTCACCCTCTTCATCAATGATTCCAGTGTGTATGTAGGAATACTCCTCTTTTCGGAAGGTAGCGGTTCTCACTTCCTGAAAGTATTTTTCTCCCGGTAATAGCTTGTTATTCTCCATTGCTTTCATTCTTTAAGGGGTAAGACATAGGATGTTCCGCTTTATGGAACGAAATACATATCGTATGGGCATTAGGCTTTCTAAGAGTAATCTTGATGTAGATTTCATTTCCTCTTACGTCCTTGCCGAATACCCACATTTCACCTTGATTATTCAGAGCATCCACAATCGGATCTTCGGAATAATCATTACAGCTGAGATTCATAATGACCTCCATTCGTTGATTAGGTGTGACACCCAACTCAATGAGGCTATTCTGGTTTTTCTGGCGGCCATCACGGAAACGTATTCAGAATATTTTGACCTTCAGACTGAAATCCTCTAAGAATTTCTCGACTTGCTCTTTCGTAATCATAGTGCAAAGATAACGAATTTGTGACAGTAATACAACTTTATCGTTGGGTTTGTTCGGAGGTCTAAAAATTTCGCAAGGTCTATGGTTTCAGACTAGACAGATCATCTCCGTTTTTGCGAAAATATTGCAATTGTCCGTCTGGAATACGATTTACCACAGTTTCATTATCTTTCATGTCAACGACATATATAGCAAGCTCATTGACAGCTCTATCAAGAAATGAACTTATGACATATTGACTATGTGTCGTGATAAAAAAGCGATTGTCTCCTGCGGAAATAATATCATTAAGAATATCAGAGACATAGGGTTGATAAATAAGTGCATCCAAATCATCAAAGCAGATTGTTTTATTCCGGTTGCCCTCAATCGCCGCTTTATAGAATATCAATCTTCTCAGAGAGTCTCCAAGAGAATTAAAAGGCACAATAGATATGTAAATGCCGTTTTCTTTCATTGCAACAATCGTCCGCGATGTCGAATCAAACATCATCTTCAACCCATATCCGTTGAACAGCTCTGCAAGATTGGATTTCAGAGTAGGTAAATTTGCAACCGCCTCCATAAGATTTCCACCGGACGGAGGCAGCAGGAATCCAATGTTGGAAGATTCCGGGACAAAGTGTTTCGGAAAAAATACGCAAGTACATCCGGCAGTACAGCGGGAGCTTTCTTTGTTGACAGGGTCAGAGAAGAAGATGATGGTGTGTTTATAGACTTAATTTTTGCTCCCTCTTGCCTCATTATAATGAACATCACTGTATTTTTGATTTGTATTTTGGCTATATTTAAGCCAATTCAGAGGTTAAAATCCGAAATATTCCGATTTTATTTTGGAGACGCCGCAAATAATAGCTAACTTAGCCATATCAAAGCCACATATAATGATACAAGAGCTGAAAATAAAAAATATCAAGTCTTTCCGTGACGAAGTTGAACTAAGTTTCGAGCCTTCGGGAGATGACCGAGGTTGTTGCAGAACTATTTCTCAAAAAAAATAGCAAAAGCCTCAACTTTCACAAGCTGAGGCTTTTTTATGTCCATAAAGTTTTGTAACTTTATGGTATTCAAAACTATTGAATA
>NZ_CAJTCF010000137.1:0-4089 GCF_910574735.1 Duncaniella muricolitica
ACAAAACTTATTTGACTTTACCAAATAAAATTGCAGCTAATTACTATAAAATCAGCAGGTTGAATTTACTTATAATGGTGATGTCTATTCCACATTATCGCCTTAGCGTGTCCGCTGAATAGTTACCAACCCACCCACCAAATGTTAAAATTATAAAATAAACATCATTCTACTTGAAATCACTGAATTATTTAACTATCTTGCAACCGATAACAAATATTTTCAACCATTTAATAGTAGCTAACCTATGAAATTACTCCTCCAATGTATTCTACTGCTTACCATAGCGATGTCCCAATACGCATACGGAGAGACCAAGCCCTATCGGCAGGAGGCTCCCAAACGTGTCTATTATTCACCAGAGAAAGAGAAACAAATTATTGACGATGCGAAAAAAGTATGTGCCCGTATGGCCGATTATGACATCAGCACACTCACGCCCCTTATCTTTTCTGTTCCGAAATCTCCACTCCCACGGCCTGTAATTGGTGACCGCCCACTGATTGCAGTCAAATTCATGTAAGACACCACCGATTATGACGATTGTCGTATTTTCTATCGTGAGACAAACGAAACTTTGACCCTTCGAAAGCCCAAAGCCATTATCAGTATAGATATATATGCTGACACATTTCAACCGGCGGCAATAGAAGCAAAAAATCAAGAATTTTACATCAAAATATTTGACCCCGACTACACGGAATTTTGCAAGCAAAATCCTGACTATAAAGTACCAGTCAAAGAATACGAGACCCCTGAATGGATGAAAAACATCCGTGACATAAACGAAATCATTAAAGAGGAACTGGAAGCCAAAGGCTATAAAGTGACAATCGGCAAAGCCGAATACTAATAACCGACACCACCTCCACACAACAGACTGTATCCGTAATTTGATACAAAAGGACAAAAGCCTCAAAAGAAACATAAGTTTTCAAGTCATGTTTCTTTTGAGGTTTTTGTAATTCCCGACAGGACCACCGCCTTACCACTCATTCCCACACTCTGACACAGAGCTTTCGCGGCTTATTCCGTGCCCAAGTCTTAAAATATATACTCCTGTACTCCTGTCTTTTAAAATCACTATTTTTATGTCAAATTATACTAAAATTTCACACTTTTGCCGATAAATTGTTAACTTTGTAATTCAAAAAGCAGAATAAACACATACCCAACATGGCAAAAGTTACAAAGCAGATGGCGTTGGACTATCACAAATATCCGCGCCCCGGCAAAATCGAAGTTATCCCCACCAAACCATACGCCACACAGGCCGATCTGGCCCTGGCATACTCGCCCGGCGTGGCATATCCCTGTCTCGAAATACAGGAAACCCCCGAAAAAGCCTATGACTACACCGACAAAGGCAACCTTGTGGCCGTAATATCCAACGGCACAGCCGTGCTCGGCCTCGGCAACATCGGCGCGCTGGCCGGCAAACCGGTCATGGAGGGTAAGGCTCTGCTCTTCAAGATTTTCGCCGGACTCGACTGCTACGACATCGAAGTCGACGAGAAAGACCCCGAAAAATTCATCTCCATCGTCAAGGCCCTCGGCCCGACATTCGGCGGCATCAATCTCGAAGACATCAAAGCCCCCGAATGCTTTGAAATCGAAACACGCCTCAAAGCCGAAATGGACATCCCCGTGATGCACGACGACCAGCACGGCACCGCCATCATCTCGGCGGCCGGACTGCTCAACGCCCTCGAAATCCAGGGCAAACGCATCGAGGACGTGCGTCTCGTGGTCAACGGCGCAGGCGCGGCAGCCGTGTCATGCACCAAGCTCTACATAGCCCTCGGCGTCAAGAAAGAAAACGTCGTCATGTGTGACAGCAAGGGAGTGATCTCCGACAAGCGCACCGACCTCAACTCCCAGAAAGCCTTCTTTGCCACCTCGCGCCCCATCACCACACTGGCCGAAGCCATGAAAGACGCCGACGTATTTCTCGGCCTCTCGGTCAAGGATGTCGTGACCCCCGAGATGATCAAGTCGATGGCACCACGCCCCATCGTGTTTGCCCTCGCCAATCCCGACCCCGAGATTTCCTACGAGACAGCCACAGCCGCACGCCCCGACATCATCATGGCCACGGGACGCTCCGACTATCCCAACCAGATCAACAACGTGCTCGGCTTTCCCTACATATTCCGCGGCGCGCTCGACTGCGGAGCCACCGAGATCAACGAGACCATGAAGATTCACGCCGTCAAGGCCATCGCCGAGATAGCCAAACTCCCCGTGCCCCCCGTAGTCAACGCAGCCTACGGCCGCGCCAACCTCAAGTTTGGACGTGAATACATCATCCCCACCCCCTTCGACCCCCGTCTGCTCACATCCGTAAGCCCCGCCGTAGCACGCGGAGCCATGGAGAGCGGAGTGGCACGCCGACCCATCGAAGACTGGGCGGCTTATGACGAAAAACTCCTCCGACTCAAAGGCAACGACCGCAAGTTTACACGTCGCATCCACGACGCCGCCCGCACCAACCCCAAGCGCGTGGTGTTTGCCGAAGCCAACACCGACAACATGCTCCGCGCCGCAGCCATCGCCGCAGCCGACGGGCTCTGCATACCCATCCTGCTCGGCAACGAGGAGATGATAGCCAAGCGCGCCGACCGTCTCGGCATCGACATCTCGGGCATCGAGATCGTCAACCTCCGCCACGACCGCGAGGCACCACGACGCGAGAAGTATGCCGCCATGCTCACTCAGAAACGTCAGCGTCAGGGCGAAAACTTCGAGAGCGCGCTCGACAAGATGTTTGACCGCAACTACTTCGGCATGATGATGGTAGAGAACGGCGACGCCGACGCATTCATAGCCGGCACACGCGCCGCCAACAACCAGACCGGCGCGATAGCCCGCGAAGTCATCGGTGTGCGCGACGGCTTCAGCCACTTCGCCACCATGCACGTGCTCGAGACCACCAAGGGCACCTACTTCCTGGCCGACACCATGGTCAACGGCAACGCCGACGAGGACGCCCTGCTCGACATCACCCGCCTGGCCGCCGACGCCGTGCGCTTCTTTGCCCACGACCCCGTCATGGCCCTCGTGTCCTACTCCAACTTCGGTTCCAACGCCGAGCCCGAATGCTGCAAGGTGCACAACGTTGTCGACCGCATGCATCAACTCTACCCCGACCTGCCCGTCGACGGCGAGATGCAGATCAACTACGCGCTCAATGCCGAAGTCCGCGACAAGGTGTTCCCCTTCAACAAACTTGCCGGCAAAGAGGTCAACACACTCGTATTCCCCAACCTCTCGGCAGCCAATTCGGCCTACCGTCTGATGCTCGAGATGGGAGTAGGCGAGTCAATCGGCCCGATTCAGATGGGTCTCAAGAAGCCTGTCCACTTCATCAACGTCGACGCCGAAGTCCGCGACATCATCAACCTCATCGCCATCGCCGTTCTCGACGCCGCCGTCCTCGACAACAAATGATTTCCACCAATCCTTATTGATATTCAAAAATAAGAACCCGGAAAACATAAATCAGCGACAAAAGCACAGAAACACATAGACAAGCGACAGGAGTACAGGAGCATTAAAAACCTCCGTACTCCTGTCCTTTTTTAGCCCAAACCGAAATGTCAGTACATATGTCAGAGGATTAAATGGAGCGGCATTTCGACATGGTCCCCTTTTATGTACCGTCAGTCATTAGCCCCGATGCCCCGACAGAGAATACATTTCAATTCAACCCAACGTCAAACACACCTCCATCGACAGGATGTTCCGACAGAGAATGCACTTCAATTCATACCAACGTCAAATGCACCTCCGTCGACAGGATGTCCCGACAGGGACATCAGGAAATTAATAGCCGTATGCATCCGAGCCTGGAAGGCTCGAGATGCATACGAAACGATGATTTCGTTTTGGAGATGTCTGAAAGACATCTTGTTACATCGTAAGAATCGGTTGTTGCCCATTTAACACATTACGACGACATATACATAACAAGAGGTTGTTGCAGAACTATTTCTCAAAAAAAATAGCAAAAGCCTCAACTTTCACAAGCTGAGGCTTTTTTATGTCCATAAAGTTTTGTAACTTTATGGTATTCAAAACTATTGAATA
>NZ_CAJTCF010000138.1:0-4071 GCF_910574735.1 Duncaniella muricolitica
GAAGTTGTTTAAACTAATTTGATTTGTGAAATTTTTTAAGGAAAATAACGATAAAAGCGAGGAAATTCCAACCTTTCCAACTGGAGACGGTGGTATCGAAGCGGTTGAGTACGGCTTTGAAACCATCCATCCAAGCGTTTGTCCGTTCGATTTTCCATCTTTCCTTATACATCTCCTCATCGTACAGCCAATCCTCTTTCGATTCCCCTCCGTTTCTTGGATTAGGACATACGTTAGGAATGATTCCATGGGATATGAGCGCGTTTCTGAGTTCTTTACCGTCAAATCCTGCATCAAGGTCACAGAAAAGACCATCCACGGCAATCTCCGCATCGAGCAACTGACAGACAATCTCATCGATTCTTTCTTCTATCTCATAGAGGTCAGCGTGATTCCCGGACTGAGGCTCGGACATAGCAAGTGGAATCCCCTGATTGTCCGAAAAAAAGAGTGCGTTGGTCGTGCATCGTTTCTTTCTACCTTGATATTCAGACTTTTCTCCGCCTCTATATACTGGCGTATGGGAACCGTCGATATGGGAAATGGAAAGATCGAGCTTACTTTTATCCCGGCTCAGGATTCTGGAATATATCTTCTGCCATTCCTCTTTTTTACACCATTTGCGGTAATGATGGAAGACTGCGTTCCAACTTGGTCCCTCTCCGCTGAAAAGATGCCCGATCGGGAGCAGACGCCACTGGCAGCCGCTCTTGAGCTTATAGAGTATGGCGTTTACTACCTCTATAAGATCAAATTTGGAGGTATATCCTCTTTTTGCAATCGAAAGATAGGGCATTATTTCAGTTTTTATTGTATCTTTGTCGAGTACAGCGTATTCTGGCATTGGTACGGTATATTAGAGTGTGGGAACTATAATATAGTGCGCCCTTTGCTGAATGCGCTGTATTTTTATTATTTTACTGTATTATTAACATCTCGAAATAAGTTTGAACAACTTCAATGAGTACTTTTAATAATTGTCCCTTTCTAAAGTCGGAAATAGATTTGTTATTTTTAGAAATATTTGAAATATGAAGCAATCCAGAATGGCCTGAGTCAAAACAAACAAATACACCATACGGCTTAATGCCTGTGACCTTACCTTCGGCAATATCGCCAATAGAAGGTATTTTAGTCACATAAATCAATTCTTTTGTCAGAGCATTATATACCTTACCGTCTTTACCCAGGCCTTTAATAATTTTTATTTCAGCATCATACGATAAATCGGTGAAATCTCCGTAAGAAGATAATGAGTCATTTACAAGGGTATAATATCCTCCTCTGCCAATTTTATAATAAACACATTCATTAATGGTTGCAAGCTCATGTATCGCGTTATTTGAGAACATAGAAATTTTGCGACCATTACTGATGCATCCTACAGCACTCTCATTCTTATAACTATATATAACTAAGTCATCAGATAATAAGCGGATATAATTATAATTTGAACATAGAATTTCTTTCCCGTCATATGCATAAAGTCCGTGGAGAGTAATGTTTTTAGAGTTCCAACCACGACCTATTTCCATTATGTAATCAGTAAAGACGAACTGCCCCTTTAGATATACATTTGAGAAATAATCACCTATAAAGTGTCCGTGCATATTGATAATGCCAATATGATTATCTCCCCAGCCTTTATCGTAAAGGAATAAATATTCGTTAAAATATTTCAACTGTTTATCTGTATGAGCTATCTCTATTGCGTCTGGAGAGATGATATCTTCATTATTACCTAGGAAGTATCCATTCGGAAGTTGATCTAACGTTTTATAACGATCAGTCAAATCTATTCCTTCAGCCGAACGTAGCCAGTACAAATCTTTAGCCTCAATCATATTGATGCTATTAGAATAACTATGAATAATGTTCTCCTTTGGGTATTGAAAGCCGTATCTATCACCTGAAATTTTATCGCCTGAAAAATCTACAATGCTGATAACATTATGATTGGATGCAGATGTCACTTTTAATTCTCCAGGGAATCCTGGCTCGAGATTGCAAAATTTTTTCGAAAATAACAGATGCCCCTCTGAGTCAAACAGACTGGCGGCTTTTTTATCTTGTATAATAAAAGCATCTGGTTCTACGTATTGTATCCTATTTTCTTGCCCGGATAATAATTGTTTACCAGACGTATTAATCAGATTGTATTCATTGTTTTTGAAAACGACATAGTAATTTTTTCCACATGGTAATATATCTTGACAGTCAAGAGAGACAATTTCTTTACCATAAAAATCAATTACACCCTTCTCTCTGTCTTGAAACACATTAAGCTGATTGTTTTCATTTAATATGATTTTATCATATATCGGTTTCACAAGTTCACAACCCGCCTTGTTAATTCCCATTAGACCTTCAGTGGAATAGACCAAATCTATATCATCGATGATATTTTTGTATAGATATCCAGACTGACTGATATTAAATTCTTCATAACAATAATTACAATAAGCCTTTACCGTATTATCATCTGCAGAAAAGGAATAAATCTTTATAGTTTCGTGATTGGGAAACATAAGGAATGATTCCGTTTCATAGGATGTCCTGCTTCTGCCTAATGGATGGGTGATTTTTATAATCAGACAGCCGTCTTTAAGTTTTTCGATACTGAATGAGTCCCGCGTAGATTCTTTTAAGAGGATTGAAGATGAACCAAGAATTCGCCAATTACCTTTGACAACAATTAAATATACGTTGTCATCAATCTTTTCAATGCGAGAGCAGATACATGGTACTATAGTGCTGCTATTTGACGACGTAATACCAATTCTTGCTCCTTTTTTCAGAGAAAATGTATGAGAATTTTCGTTCCACTCAATCTCGGAATAAATAGCTTTTGTTAATTTAACAGAATTATATTCAAAACCATATTTCCCATCCGATTCATATATATCAGCTCTGCTACCGGTAGCTATTATATCGTCTTTGATACGTTCAAGTCTGTCATATTCAGCTTGAATTTGTTCTTGTTCTTGACGCTGACGTTCAATGAGATTGTCAAGAATTTCATGTCTTGATTTCTCAAGATCAGCTATTTGTTTTTGAACTCCAGGATGTCTGTCATAATATATCTTATCAGCATCAACATAATAAGGCTTGCATGAATCAGAGTCAAAGGACAACTGATCAATAGTCAGATACTTGCCTTCTGTAAATTTGCCATCCGCATCAAGCCATTGACAACGCAGGAAGAGCTCACCGGCCTCATCCGACATATGTTGAGCTTTCTGATCGAATATGAAGATATTTCGCTTGTTACCATAGTATATATCTTTACACATCAGGTTGTAAAGATTTACATATTCCTTGTTATCATCAAAATTAAATACCCAAATTATAAAATACCCATTCAATCTATAGAATATGTCCCTGTCGACAACTACACTTAGGAATGTCGTTGACAACTGAAGTTCGAACACAATATTTAAGTCCCGGAAACGCGCGACTACGTCTGGACGTCTCCAGTTTAGATATGGCAACTTACTTTTTATCCGTTGTTCAATCTGCACATCTGAGATTCCTTTGGCAATGGAAGCAGGGGTTGATAATGCTTCTGCAATGAGTGTTTTTAACCTTATATGACGCTCGCTCTCCTGAACTTGTCCGTATTTGCGAGCTTCGATCTCCTCTTTAGTTAGTTGAGTCGTAGTTTTAATCTCTCAATCGTCACTATCATAAAGATGCGAGAAGTATGAGACATGGCCACGCGTCGACCGACGGCCACATAATTTGACCATCTGTTTGCAATAAGGACATATCAAGCGTGGCTTTCCGACAAGGATTGCCTCCTCAAGGGCCCGACGCCAGTGCATTATTTCATGTTCCCCCCTTTTGAAGAATTCAGAAGAATAGATTATACATCCTTCTTTAACATCAAAGACTTCACTAATAGTTGGTTCCATATCATACAATTAAGTATTCAAAATTACAAAAAATCGGGATAATGGGTCAAGCCGAAATGGCGGTGCATGGATTTTGAGAAAAGTGTTAAATTTGCGGTATGAAAACCGCAGATGCAATATGGATGTGCCTGCCCGAGGGCATGGACGAACTATTTGA
>NZ_CAJTCF010000139.1:0-3725 GCF_910574735.1 Duncaniella muricolitica
CATTATAAACAGCTTCATATTTTGTAAAAAAACGATTTACTCTCGTTGGTTGCAACGAGGGAAGTTGTGCATGGGGGAGTACGACAAACCTACCTGAGTAGTTACTAAACCTCTTAATGAAAGTTAAAAAAAGTAGGAACGTTCCAGGAACGTACCCGACGCGGATTTTGATTTCTGCCGAACTTCGCAGCGTAACACTAAACCCCAAAAATAAAATGGAAACAAAAACGCTGATAATCTCCGGCACGAAACTATCCCGTCAGATGCCCGGAACGGACTTGAAAAAGTCCACTGAAACAAACTCTATGGTTGAACCTCAAAAATATCTCTCATGAAGTCAGCAGAATTTACGATGGTATGCCAGATGCTTTCCGAACTGAGAGCAGAGGTACAGGCGATAAGAACCGGTGTTGACAGCCGTATCGAGTCAGTTGCCAAAACCGTGATGGAGGCTTTTCAGGGCTTCGGCATACTTGACCCGGACGAAGATACATGGACTGACAAGCAGGTACGCGCCAGATACCATGTATCACGCAAAACCCTCTACAATTACCGTATGTCGGGCAAGTTGCCCTATACACAGACCGGTGAGGGTACAAACTGCACTATCCGCTACCGCAAGGCGGATATAATAGAATTGTTCGCAACCCGCAACGCACAGATAATCCATACACACAATTAATAATCGCGTCGGCAACGGCGCAAGTTTCTAACCCAAAATTCTTTTAATTATGGCAAAAGACCAGACTGAAGAAGTGCTGATTGTCCGGAACAACGAAACCGGGCAGGTAGGCGCAGTGACCGGACTCAATGAGGACGGCACACCCAAAATCACCGATCCAATGTTCGTCACACTGGAGGATCTCGTAAAATTTAAGAAAGGACAAAATCCGCTGGAAGCGTTCTTGTCAAATTTTGTCAGACAATGCAAGAACCCAACAATGTTCGGATTCTTCAAAGTTCCTGCCGACCGTTACGATTGTGTTGGCATGGCTATGTGTGACTTTATAAAAGACCCCGAAACAAATGCTGAGATTCTCAAAGATTTCAAGGTCGATGTCCCTCAGCAGACGCAGACCAACATCAAGGAACAGGCTCAGGAGAACAATGCAACCGACACTCAGGCGCAAAAGCCGGTGGAGGAACAGGCTGCACAGACTGAACAGCCAAAGTATCACGCCATCGACGAAAGCAAAATCGACTGGACGATGCTCAAGAAGAAATGGGGCATAGACCGCGACCAGCTTGAAAAGTCGGGCGACCTCCGCGAGATGCTCTACAACCGCAAGTCGCAGATTGTGACCGTCACGCCCAATTTCGGAGGGGAGAAATTCCCGATTGACGCACGACTCTCTTTCAGAACCGATGCCGACGGCAATGTGAAGGTGGTGCCCCATTTCATACACCGCGAGCCCAAACTCGACCAAGAGTTTGAGGGGTACAAGTTCACAAAGGAAGATAAAGAGGCTCTGAAAACAACCGGCAATCTGGGCAAGGTCGTTGACCTTGTTGACAAAGCCACCGGGGAAGTCAAGCCCTCCTATGTCAGCGTTGACCGTCTAACCAACGAGATTGTGTCGGTGCCCGTAAAGGCCGTGTTCATCAAGGACACCATCGGGCAGACAAAGCTGACTATGGCTGAAATAAGCGAACTGAAGAAGGGTAAAGCCCTCCCGCCTAAACAGATTACCGACAAGAACGGCAAGACCTACAATGTGGTGTTGCAAGTGTCGGCCGACCGCAAGGGCGTCGAGTTTGTACCCGGCGGCGTGCGACGACAGGAGCAGAGCCAGCAGCAGGGAAACAGTCAGGGTCAGCAACAGTCCTCGTGGCTGACAAAGGACGGCAACATCAAGCCCATCACAAAATGGGCTGGCGTTCCTATGACGCCGCAACAGCAGGCTGACTACACTGCCGGCAAGGTTGTCGAAATGACAAACATGGTTGACAAGCAGGGGCAGAAATGCACCGTCTATCTCCAGTTCAATCCTGAAAAGCAACGTCCGACTACATCACTCAACGATCCCCGCGTCAAGGTCGCTGAAGAGTCAAAGACTCAGAAGGCGGTCAACAATGACGGACTGACGAATGAGGCGACCAAGCATGTTGCCGAACCGCTCCAGAAATACCAGACCGCGCCGAAAGACGAGAATCAGGCGAAACAGCAGCGCAAGCCCAAAGGCCCGAAGCTGTAACCAAAATCCGCTGAAATGACATCAGGGAGGTCCGGAACTCCCGATGTTGTTGCCGCAAAACCACTATCTCCAAAATTATCCACCCGATAAAATTCATAAATATGAAACAGAAAAATCTTATAACAGTCGTGACCGACCATGAACTCACGGCTGACACCATCGCCAGAGCAATCGGCGCAAACGAAAAACACGAAGGCTACTACCTCGGCAACGGCTACGCCGTGACATGGACAAACGGCGGGGTCATAGAGGCGACCTTCTCCCCGTCAGAGAATTTCGTGCTCTCCACGACAATGAACAGCCGACAGGTGTATGCCCACAACTTCAAGTTCGCCATGCGCGACTATGATGAGCTGGTTGGCTACAAGAAAACCGAGCAGGACAGGAAACAGCTCGCCACAATCAAGGCTCTCTGGGGAATGAGCCACACGGTCGTCAACGCAATGTCACCAGAGAAATACGGCGATTTCGACTTTCTCAACCTCTACTATTTCATCGCCGTTCCGGTGGCAGTGCGCAGGGCATGGCTCCCCATTCTCACAAAGGGGGCAATCCGTCACGGAGTAATCCACGGGCCGCAGAACCGCAGGGAATACGAGGAATGGCTCGACAATGAGATCTACAACCGTCTGGTGGAGAAGTCGAAAGAAAATGTGGAACTCAAAGGCGCCTGCATCATGGAGGAAATGCCCGTGGAAGTGTCAACCGCCGATGCCGAAAGAATCGGTGTTGAACCGCCCGAAGTCGGCACTATCCTCACGATGGACAAAAATGCCATGCGCATAACCGACTGCCAGCCGCTTCTCAATATGCCGCTGATGCTCCTTAAAGCCGCGGTTGAGCTGGACTTCGACCACATGAAGACCATGCAGACCGCCTACACACTGTACGCGAAGAAACTTATATCCTATCCGTTCACGGTGCAGAACACCATTCCTTTCGGCGTGTGGAAACTGATGCTCCGAAACAAGAAAAATCTTCGCTACAACAGCAAGTGGGGCAAGGAGGCCAGACGGATCCGTATGCCGCGCCGCCACAACTTCCGCAACTTCCGCGATGGAGAATGTATCTACAACGGCTTCGGTATTGTAACCACCGGGCTACACCCCACCGACCTCAGCCGCGACGAGGAAAAACTCTACAACCTTATTGTTAAAAGCGTGATTGACGCTTTCGCATAACCGACACACAAGCCCTGAACCGCTTGATCCATACACAAATTAACACCATTTATCCCGCCCGATTCCGATTTATTTGTTAACTTTGCACTCAATTCAACGTCATAATGTTTTTGTTTCAAATTTATGACTTGGATTTAGTGGTTGGACATCGGGAGGGATACCCGGTGTCCTTTTCTTATATCCCATTGAAAGACACATAGGACGCCGGCAAACCACTATTCCAAGAACCCGATGAAACAAAATGTGGGTCAAGCCGAAATGGCGGTGCATATGTTAAATTTGGCAGTTAGAAGTGTTAAATTTTTAGGCGTAGAGTTTGACCAGTCGGAATATGAAGAAGTCTCGGTCC
>NZ_CAJTCF010000140.1:0-3416 GCF_910574735.1 Duncaniella muricolitica
ATCGTTTCGATAAAACGGTTTCCAGCTGGAAAGGGTGGAATCTCCTGGCATTCCATGTGATATTTCTTAAACACATTAACAGACTCAAAAAGTCAAGATGACTTCAAAGCGAAATGGGTGATTGTCATATTATTCGCGATCGTATTCGCGGCTTCTTTTGTCGTTCTTTTTGTAGGAGGAACTGCTGGCGTCAACAGGTGTCTGTTGGTGATGAATGTATTGCTGATAATTGCACAGTCGGCAAACATGGTTTATGCAATTAGAAATAGATATAAAGGTGTCGGAGTCGTTTTGCTTGGATGCCTTATAATAAGTATTGCGTTTATATTGGCAATATACATCTGGAGTTGGAATTATACAGTTAAAGCATTAACCGTAGGTTTTGAATGAATAGGTCATTATATATCGAAGCCATTGTCGGCAACTTCCAGTGCTGTCGCGCTGAGCCGGTGATTTTAGGTTTGCGTAAGTTGAATTAAATGCGTAACTTTGCACCCTAAATTAGAGAAAAAGACGTAAAAGATGCAAAAGATTCGTAATATTGCCATCATCGCCCACGTAGACCATGGCAAGACCACTCTTGTGGACAAGATGCTTCTTGCCGGAAAGCTGTTCAGGGACAACAAGAGCACCGGCGAACTGATACTTGATAATAATGACCTGGAGCGTGAGCGCGGTATAACGATTCTTTCCAAGAACGTTTCAATCAACTATAAGGACTATAAGATTAACATTATCGACACTCCGGGACACGCCGACTTTGGCGGCGAGGTGGAGCGTGTGCTCAACATGGCCGACGGCTGTCTGCTGCTGGTCGACGCGTTTGAGGGTCCCATGCCCCAGACCCGTTTTGTGCTTCAGAAGGCCATTCAGATGGGCCTGAAGCCGGTAGTCGTAATTAATAAGGTAGACAAGCCCAACTGTCGTCCCGACGAGGTGCAGGAGATGGTGTTTGATCTGATGTGCAATCTCGATGCCACCGAGGACCAGCTTGATTTCCCCACCATATACGGTTCGGCCAAGCAGGGCTGGATGAGCACCGATTATATGACTCCCACCGACAATATCACCGCGGTGCTTGACGCAATCATCGAGTTTATCCCTGAGCCCAAGACTCTCGAGGGTGACGCCCAGATGCTTATCACTTCGCTTGATTACAGCAGTTATGTGGGACGTATCGCCATAGGTCGCGTTCATCGCGGCGAGTTGCGCGAGGGTATGGATATCGCTCTCTGCAAGAAAGACGGCTCGGTAGTAAAGCAGCGTATCAAGGAGCTGCATACCTTTGAAGGCATGGGCCGTAAGAAGGTGCAGAGCGTCAAGAGCGGTGACATATGCGCGCTCGTCGGCATAGACGGCTTTGAGATCGGTGACACAGTGGCTGACATCAACAATCCCGAGCCGCTGCCGCGTATCGCCATCGACGAGCCTACGATGTCGATGACATTTACCATCAATGACTCGCCTTTCTTCGGTAAGGACGGTAAATATGTGACTTCGCGTCACATAGCCGACCGTCTGGCCAAGGAACTTGACCGCAATCTCGCGCTTCGTGTCACCAAGGCCGAACATGAGGACACATGGATGGTGTTTGGTCGCGGTGTGCTCCATCTTTCGGTGCTTATCGAGACTATGCGTCGCGAGGGTTTTGAACTCCAGGTGGGACAGCCTCAGGTTATCATCAAGGAAATCGACGGCAGGAAGTGTGAGCCTATCGAGATGCTCACGGTCAATGTGCCCGAGGAGTATTCGTCAAAGATTATCGACATGGTGACACGCCGCAAGGGCGAGATGGTGACCATGACCACTCAGAACGACCGCATACACCTCGAGTTTCTGATACCTTCGCGCGGCATCATCGGCCTGCGTAACAATGTGCTCACAGCGTCGGCCGGCGAGGCTATCATGGCTCATCGATTCCATGAATATCAGCCTTGGAAGGGCGACATCGAGCGTCGCACCAACGGTTCGCTCATTGCCATGGAAGCCGGTACTGCCTATGCCTATGCCATCGACAAGCTCCAGGACCGCGGCCGCTTCTTCATATTCCCGCAGGAGGAGGTCTATGCCGGACAGGTTGTAGGCGAGAACGCCAAGGATAACGACATCGTGGTTAATGTCACCAAGTCGAAGAAACTCACCAATATGCGTGCGAGTGGTGCCGACGACAAGGCCCGTATCATTCCCCCGGTGGTATTTTCGCTCGAGGAGGCTCTTGAATATATCAAGGAGGACGAGTATGTGGAGGTGACTCCCCATCATCTGCGTCTGCGCAAGATTATACTTGACGAAGTCGAGCGCAAGAGAGCTAATAAGTAGTTTAAAAGAGTTTAAAGTTTAAAGTTTAGAGTTTACCTTCGGGCTACTCTCAGGATAAATGAATAGACGGTATCGTAAAACTATGATTACGATACCGTCTATTAGTTTATCTATTTAACCTCTTCAATTACTTGAGTGTTATTTCGGCTCGGCGGTCCTGTGCGTTGTTGGCATATGCGTGTGTCGGGCCATATCCTTTTGCTTTTATGTGGCTGGAGGGAACTCCGTGAGCCACCATGTAGTCACTGACCGATTTGGCCCGTCGCTCGGAGAGTCGCCGGTTGTAGTCAGCGCGGCCGGTCTCGTCGGTGTAGGCTTTGATCACTACGGTCTTGCCGGTCTCGTGTGCGGCTCGGGCGACAGCGGTGAGTGAGGATGTCTCCGGTATGCTCGAGCTGTCGGTGTTAAAGAGGTATATCACCACGGCGTTGGGTTGGGTCGTGCCAGCGACAGTTGTAGCCAACTGTATGGTCGAGTCAGGGACAATAGCGTTAACAGCGGTCGGAATGGCAGCTATGACGGTTCCAGAGCGGAGAGGATAGCCTCCTGCCGAAGAATAGGTAGCTGAATCTTGGGTCTGGAATGAAGCTCTGCGAGGCCACAGGCATGCGGCGACTACCATCAATGCGAGTATGGCGAGAGCAATCCATCCGGCTCCGCGAGCTATACCGGCAGTCTCCTGAGCGTCGGATGTGGCCGGGACTTTTCCTGACAACGGGGCCATGACGGGAGTAGCGTCTTCCTCATGAGCGGGTAGGCTTTCAGGCTGCGGATGACCCTCAAGGCGTTGTGCCTCGGGGTGGGGGTCGAGGCGGTGCATCTCGGGATGTTCGCCCAGACGTTTGGGGTCATTATCTGTCTTTTTCATAACAGTAGGCTTTAGTGAATGCTTACTTAAACAACACTTAGCCAATAATATGAGTTTTGACAGGAATGTCTCTGTGGCGTAAAAAAATAAAAACAGGTCAAAAATGACAAAGATGGGGTCAAGCCGAAATGGCGGTGCATGGATTTTGAGAAAAGTGTTAAATTTGCGGTATGAAAACCGCAGATGCAATATGGATGTGCCTGCCCGAGGGCATGGACGAACTATTTGA
>NZ_CAJTCF010000141.1:0-3261 GCF_910574735.1 Duncaniella muricolitica
CTATGAGTTCTATCAATTCAAGGAGTGTTTAGGTGTGTTTTTGCTCATTACACTTAACACTCCTTATTGTATTTTGTATGTTTAAAATAAGTCAAGACAACTTCAAGGTTAAAACAATTCAGGACTTAAAGGCTAGTAAAGAACGTATTGATAGACTAACATTACAAATAGAGGCAGTCAAGCAAGAATTGAGATTGCTGTATGAAAAAAACAATCTCAATATTGATTCAGTATTGAATGTGACCTATACACCGGATTTAATATCTTCCAAGCTTAAAGAGTTGTCCGAGAGAGTTGATGAAATAGACAATCATTTGAATGAAGATAAATCAGGAAGCTTACGAAAGCAATACCTTCTTGAATCTGAGAAATTGAATCTTGCAAAGCAAAAACTTAGTGCTCCAGAACTTGAGTATCAGAAATATCTAAAGGAAAAGCTGGAGTGGGAGAAATTGTTAGAAGATATTACCGGTACTCCTGAAAAGGAAGGTTCAATAAAGTATCTTCAAAGTCGTATTGATTATATCGAACATAATCTAAATAAAGAACTATCTCAGAAAATCGAGAAAAGAGAGGATTTGGTAAAAGACTTGATGCAAAAGAAACATCAGGTCCTTGAGACCTATGAAAATCTTTTTGCTCCTGTTGTAAAGTTTATTGAGGACTATCATGAGGAATTAAAAGATTATCCTATTGAATTTGACTCAACTTTCTCTCTTAGGAATTTTGGAGATAGATTTTTTGATTTCGTAAGTCAGCAGGCTTCAGGATCTTACTACGGCAAGGAACAGGGGCAAGCTCGGATAAAATCAAATATTGACAGTGTGGATATGTCTGATATTCTATCTATTGTTGCCTTTGCCAACCTAATCAACAGCGATCTACTCTATGACAAACGTGATGACAATAATGATTTTCGTTCAGTAGAGAACCAATTAAAGAAAGGTCATACACAGCAAGAGCTATACGATTTTATTTATTGTATGGACTATGTCCATCCATTCTTCCAGCTTAAAATGAATGGAAAGCCCTTGTCCTCTTTGTCTCCTGGAGAAAGAGGTGCTTTGCTACTGCTTTTATATCTATTTATTGACATGGATGACAAACCTCTGATTATAGACCAACCAGAAGAGAACCTTGATAATGAAAGTGTATATCGGTATCTTGTACACTTCATCAAGGCTGCCAAGCGTAAGAGGCAAATCATCATGGTGACACATAATCCAAACCTTGCTGTAGTTTGCGATGCCGATCAGATTATTCAGATGAAAATTGATAAACTTCACGGGAATGAGGTTAGTTTTGTTTCAGGCGCTATAGAAAACCCTATTATGAATAAAATCATTGTAGATATTCTTGAGGGCACATATCCTGCATTTCATAATAGAGATTGCAAATACTTCGATAAAACCATATGATAATTGGTGATAGCAACTAAGGAGAATTAGGGATGTTTAAGCCCCGATAACCCTCATTGTGATTATCGGGGTTACGTGCTGTAAGATTGTCATCTATATGGCGAGTGATAGTTGTTTTTGATGTATTCTTCTATATCACGATCAGCATATATTATTTTCCTTCAGAGAGAATAATATCCGTAAATTCCTTTGATACGGTATTTGGATAAAGTGGAGCGGCTATCCATAATCTTCGGGTTAATAGGCTTTGTAAATATGTATTAGAGCATCGGGAATATACGCAAATGGCATTTGTGTCAGATAAACTGAGTGGAGCGGGATAATGTGTACCCCTCGTAAACGTGGAAATAGGCACCCGTTGAAATGCTTGAAAACGTGGGAGTAGATGGTTTTGAAATGCTTGAAAATGTGGTTTGACCGTTTTTGTTAATCAATTTAACAAAGCAAAACTCATCAAAAACACAAAATGAAAATCTGATTTTGTCGGTTTTTCTGCGTAAAAAGTCCGACAAAACAGTGATGACATGGCTAACGCCCCCGGTAATTCTCAATGGATTATCGGGGGCGTTGCCGTTGGATTACCTTATCGGTAAGGTGGGTGGTAGTTCTCTTTGAGGTAGTCCTCAATTTCGGTGTCGGCATACAGGATTTTGCCTTCAAGGGAATAATAACCGAATATCCCTTTAAGGCGATAGTTGGCGAGTGTTGACTTACTCACACCAAGCCGTCGGGCAAGTTCGGAGTCCGAGAGAAAGCGGTTGCCGTCAAACATAGGGCGAGAGCGTTCTGCCAACTCTTTAGAACAGCTCTTGATTTCAGAAAGTATCTTGAATACTTCATGCTGTTCTTCCTTGCTTAATTTGGATGTATTATCACTCATAATCAACCTTGCAATTATAGAGTAGCCGTCCAATCTCGCCTGCCGGATAATAAACCTTGCCCTCAATTATTGAGTATCCGATCTTGCCTTCCATTCGGAGTAGTGTCATGCCGCGCTGTGAACGGCGAAGTATTGACTGAGCCGAAATATTGTCTATCCACTCCTGCCGCTCATTCCCTGACAAGCGTCTGATTGCTTTGCCAAGAATTGAACGGCACTCGGCAAGAGTGGCGACCATAGCGTCAAAGACGCTGCGTTCAATGGTGATGTATTCCATAAATATAACCTTGGATTAGTGGTTTGATACTTTGCCCTGAATACAGCAATGGCAATCCATATTCCGGACTATGGGTTGCCATCATCATATTTTTATGAGCCGGGGATAGCTGTGCCTGTTTGGGATATATCGGGGCAGTCGCTTTGTCCGTGTAACATTCCGACTGCGAAAAAAGATTACTGAAAATGAGCGATTTCCCACGGTTACACACCGATTACCCAACATTACCCAACTTGAAAAATTGTCATAAACAAACAGCCATATTACGGTTGTTTCTATGTCAAATCCACGACGGATAAACATTACTCCAGCCGCTCAATCTGGTTCGGGTAGCACGCGGAACCGAACCAAAATTGACGACTGTCTGGTTCGGGTTGCAACGCGAATCGAACCAAATCCGAGGCAAATATATACCCCGTTCAGGATTTAATTCCCACTTAAAACAGGCTTTCATTAAAGCACATCGGCTAATAGACATAAAAGCCGATGGAGTGACGCCTATACCCCTGCCTAAAGCAAGAAAAAAGGCTAAACCTCGTAACTACTCAGGTAGGTATGCCGTACTCATATTATGACGAAACAATAGCAGCTTAACGTTCAATTATCACTTCGCATTTGACGCTCATAAAAGCTATTGAATATCAAGAAAATAAACATTATTTTACTTGCATATTTGTTTTTTTTTT
>NZ_CAJTCF010000142.1:0-2956 GCF_910574735.1 Duncaniella muricolitica
TGAAGAACCGTAATATACTAATCAAGTCCGTTCGCACCAAAATCTTTTCCAACAAACTAAATTTCAACAATTTCAAAGTACTCTTTCCGATTTTAATGGGACATCAATGATATAACATTGAAGATAAGGATGAAAAAGAATGGAAGAATAAGGTATATGACATTTTAAAAAGGCATGGGGAAAAAGTTTTTTTGCTTTACCAAACATCATATGGATGTTGTGAAATTAGTATAAAGCCACAAAAAGGAATTGTTGCATATCCCTATGCTCTTAGGAAATACAACGGTCAAAATGGTTTCTATATGAAATGTGGTGATGCCATATTTGTTGGTAAAGAGATTGCTCTTAATAATTAGGAATAGAAATCTTTGGCTAATACTTAAAAAAATATTGGTAACAAGCCGGGATAACGGACTAACGCCGTTCCCCGCCAAGCCATTAATGGTAATAAGGTATATGATAGACTATTTATATTATAGGTTTTATAGATTATGGCTTCATTCTTCTGTATCGGAAGGAGCCACATTTTTGGCAATGCTTTTGTTTTCGGTCATGTTAAGTACAAATGTATTAACCGCATGGGGTATATTAACCCAATACGGAATCATTGATTATCCGTCCGATACTCAATACTATATCATTGAAGGCAGTTTAATAGCATTGCTGTGTGGCAGATTTTTCTTCAAGAAAAGGTACAGAAGAATTATAACCAAGTATGAGGATGAAAACTCTGTGCAACGTAAAGTTGGAGTGTGGGCACTTACTGTATATATAGTGGCAACCTTTATTTGCTTTTTCATAGAGGCATTGCACAGACAAGGAAAAATATAATTTACCATTAACGAAGCAGGATAACGGACAAGCCGTTCCCTGCTGAACCATTATATGTAACAGTATGGAATATCACGATAAAGAAATAACATCAATCGCATACCAAAAAGATGATGCAACACTAATCTTTACTATATCAAACATTCGTTTGGTTTGTAAAGGTGTTGAATGGTGGGAATTATCTTCTTTTGATATTCAAAATGTTATATTTGAACTCAATATCTTCACGAACGCCAACATACCAGCCTATCTGATTGGCGAGTATAGTTGGGTGAAGAATTATCAATCAAAAGATACTTTAAAGTTCATTCATATAGATTCATCTGTTGGTATGAATGGAATGATAGTAGCCAGTGATATTCAAGAAATACATATAACGACGAAAGATAGCATCTGACGATGCTCCTTTCTAACCATTACCAATAACAGTGCGATAAGGTAAGCCAAAGATTTTATCATCATCAAAATTAAATACAATGGAGAAAAGTAGAGATTTTCAGTTATTTATGACTCAAAATGATGAGCAGCAATTTTGTGAGGAATTACGAGGGTACAATCCTAATATATTCTTTTTAGATATTTCTCCTTCTTTGGAAGCTGACATTAGCAAAAGACTATATACGTCTGTTGTAAATTCATCAAGTTCTTTCTTCTCTATCGTAAATTTTGATTTGATGACAATGGAAGAATTAAAAACGAGATACAAAAAATATGGCGAATATTACCATTTTGGTAGTATTGCAAGGGAACAAATGCAGTTCTTACGCTCTAAGCCGGATGTTAATGATTCCCATTTTTTAAGAAATGGTCGTATTGCTGATTCATATAACATTGAAGATAAGGATGAAAAAGAATGGAAGAATAAGGTATATGACATTTTAAAAAGGCATGGGGAAAAAGTTTTTTTGCTTTACCAAACATCACATGGATGTTGTGAAATTAGTATAAAGCCACAAAAAGGAATTGTTGCATATCCCTATGCTCTTAGGAAATACAACGGTCAAAATGGTTTCTATATGAAATGTGGTGATGCCATATTTGTTGGTAAAGAGATTGCTCTTAATAATTAGGAATAGAAATCTTTGGCTAATACTTAAAAAAATATTGGTAACAAGCCGGGATAACGGACTAACGCCGTTCCCCGCCAAGCCATTACTGACAAAAGCAATGAGATATGGAAATTCGATATTACATATTATTTTTCTTATCCTTATTTCTTTATAAGGGTGAGATAAATGCAGAAAACATATTGCAATATAAAGGTATTACCATTTGTTCAAATCAAGTAAATGGTAGAAATCATTTATTCTTAATTCATAATGGAGATACCACAGAATTGGTTAAACCAGTCTTGCAATATTACATAAGCAATCAAATGGTAACTGAAAATCTATCTTATTCTCCTACGATTAAAATTTTCAAAGGAACAAATGGCGATGTAATACAAATATGGTCTGAACACAAAGACGGTGGACTACCTGTTTATGATGCTTTATATAGTATGGTAGGAGAACTTTTGGCTGTCCGTTATAGTCTCAGGATGTCATCATACAAAGCAATAAATGTTATGAGTATGGGTGATTATGAATATATACTTGAAACATACGGAATTGAAGATATAGAAAAACAAATGAATGATAATATGTTTTCTGCCAAAATAGATAATTGGTAAGAAAATGTCAGTAACAACGCAGGATAACGGCAAGCCGTTCCCTGCTAACCATTAGCAACCATAACATCAACAAATATGGAACGAATAAGCATACAATCAGATTCCCCAGGATATATTAAGGTTTCTGAAATAGGAAAAGAGTTAATTGCCTTTTCGGAAATTATTGAGAAAAAGTATAATCAAATAGATTTTGAATTAGCTTTTTGTTTCAGAGCATTGTACACTACACAGGGAATAAATTCAAAGGTGCGGTTTTACAAAGATGAGAACTGGTTAGGAATGGATTTAATAATGCCAGTAGATGAATTTAATCCATATAAGAATAATATATCTATGCAACAATAGTTCGTTAAAAAATTATTCATAGGCTAAGCGGCATCTACCGCCAAGCCAAGGAGTTCTTTGACAAGTTTAGCATTTAAAGTCTTGTTCGGGTCAATTCCGCTCAGGTCA
>NZ_CAJTCF010000143.1:0-2948 GCF_910574735.1 Duncaniella muricolitica
GCTTCGATACCACCGTCTCCAGTTGGAAAGGTTGGAATTTCCTCGCTTTTATCGTTATTTTCCTTAAAAAATTTCACAAATCAAATTAGTTTAAACAACTTCTATATAACACAAAATTCAGAAAAACGTATTGACTATTTATTGATTTTTTGTTGCGTTTTTGTTAATTGTCGGAATACGGAAGTCATATCTGAGCCCGTTGTCAATCGACGCAGATATGACGCCACCATGAATGGCAACGGCGTTACGGACTATCGAGAGGCCCAGCCCGGTGCCACCCGCCGCTCGTGAACGCCCCTTGTCAACACGATAGAAGCGGTCAAATATGTGAGGTAGATGTTCGGCAGACACACCCCGGCCATTGTCACGCACAATGAATGTCCCGCTATCATCAGCCGAGATTATGATTTCAGAACCTCCGCTATGGGCGATGGCATTGTCGATGAGATTACGGAATATCGATTCGAGCAGAGGCCGGTTACCGTTGACAATAAGGGCCGGCGGCATTGTCACAGTAATGGTCATATCGGTGCGCAGACGGGCATCGGCCGCTATATATTCAATGAGTTCGCTAAGGTCGACGGGTGATTTCTCAATCATGCCGGATCCTTCATCCATACGGGTGACTATTGACACATCTTTGAGCAGCAAACTGAGACGTTGAGCATTGGCATATATTCGGCCTATAAATTCATTACGTTTGTCCTCCGGAAGTTCGGGGTGATCGCGTAGCAGGTCAAGGCACACGAGTATTGATGCTACAGGTGTTTTCAGTTCATGGTTGATATCGTTGGTAAGTTGTTTTTTCAGTCTAATTTTATCCTGCTGCTCACGCAAGGCCTCCTTATGTCTCTGGTCACGCTGCACATAAAGTCTGACAATGTGTCCGGCGATGCTGCCTAATTCATCGTCGGGAAACGCCTGGTCGTTGAATATCTGTCCGCCTTTCTCGGCTCTTGCGGCAAAAATGTTAAGGCGCGTGATACTCAGCGAAATCTTTCGGGTGGCCAGATAGGCGATAAAACTGATTATGACTGTAAGCCCGGCGGTAATCCATATGAGACTTCGGTCGGCACGCAAAAATTCTTCGAGCGGATGGTCGTAAGGAGCGGCCGAGCGTATGACCGTGCCGTTGTCGCCACGCATGGCCGAGTAAAAGTATGTCGCATCGTCGCTCAGAGAATAGCGTGCCACGGCATGACCGGTCCCAGTGGCACGTGCCTCATGTATCTCGGGACGCGAATTATGGTTTGTGGCCGGAAAGGGAGTCGTGTCGTTGTTGTCATATATTACATTGCCATCGATATCAATAAGGGTAATGCGCAGACGGTCGAGAGGCGCGCCGATGCGGCGTATGATGTCACCGATGCTGTCGCCCTGCTGCAAGTCGTCAAGAATACGGGCATTGTGCATCTGCAATTCGGTGTCAAGCAATTGAGCCTTGAACTCCTTCTCTCGCCGGTATTGAAATATCATGAATATGCCTGCCGATATCCAGCATATCAGCAACATAATTATAAGTACGCGCGAGTGAAACGAAATTTTAATCCTGCCAGCCATAACCGTAGCCCGAACGGGTGAAAATATGTTTGTCATACGGCACGATTTTGCTACGGAGGCGTGTCACATGCACATCGACCGACCTGTCGGTTATAACCACCCGCTCGGGCCATATGCGGCTGAGCAGTTCCTCGCGCGAAAACACCCGGCCAGGGTGCTCGAGCAGCAGGGCAAGAATCTCAAACTCCTTGCGCGGCAGCTTGATAAGATTTCCGTCGACCGTACATGTCAGCGTGAGGCGGTCACATTTCACGCCATCATGCCTGTGCCGGGCAGACGTACGCCGTAACACCGCGCCTATACGGGCCAGGACATTTTTCATCGAAAACGGTTTGGCAATATAGTCATCGGCTCCGAGATTCAGCCCCGACACCATGTCATCGTCCGAATCCTTGGCTGTGAGGAATATTATGGGGATGTCGGCAGTAAGACGTGAAGACTTGAGCCTTTCAGCCAGTTCGATGCCGCTCATTTCACCCATCATTATGTCGAGAAGCATTAGGTCATATGATGTAAGGTCAAGATCCAGAGCCGCTTCCGCGCTTGGAGCCGTATCCACTTCATAGCCTTCCAGTTCGAGATAGGAGCGAAGTCCCTCGCTAATAGCCTCCTCGTCATCTACAATCAGTATTCTTGTCTTTTGCGCGTTCATACAATGCAAAGTTATAAATATACCCTCGGCCGATTGTCGCCGGAGTGCATATTTAATAAAAATTTAACAACTTAAGCTCAAGCTCGCTCCACTTAGAAATCCACTGACCCTAATTGTGGGGGACAAAGGGGGAGTAAATTAAAAAAAGGAAAAATCCGCAAGGATTTAAATCAATCACTTGCGGATTTTTACAGTGTCCGAGATGAGATTCGAACTCACACAGCCTTTCGGCCACTACCCCCTCAAAGTAGCGTGTCTACCAATTCCACCACCCGGACA
Source organism: Duncaniella muricolitica (assembly GCF_910574735.1). Taxonomy (NCBI): domain Bacteria; kingdom Pseudomonadati; phylum Bacteroidota; class Bacteroidia; order Bacteroidales; family Muribaculaceae; genus Duncaniella; species Duncaniella muricolitica. The sequence continues at coordinate 2,492 of NZ_CAJTCF010000143.1, forward strand.
TTTGGATGATGCATCTCCTGTTGGGAGAATGCGAGGGTTTTGAGCGAAAAACGGGACTCGAACCCGCGACCCCAACCTTGGCAAGGTTGTGCTCTACCAACTGAGCTATTTTCGCAATTGTCAGCCTTGGCAAAATGCATCGGCTTCTGATATGAATGTTCTCTTCGAGCGAAAAACGGGACTCGAACCCGCGACCCCAACCTTGGCAAGGTTGTGCTCTACCAACTGAGCTATTTTCGCGTCATTTAGGGCTTTGCAGTGGCGTTTTCCCTTTTTGCGATGCAAAGGTAGACAGTTTTTTTGACTTCTCCAAATAGACAAGCCCTATTTAACAGTCATTAACTTAATATGTAACTACTCAGGTAGGTTTGTCGTACTCCCCCATGCACAACTTCCCTCGTTGCAACCAACGAGAGTAAATCGTTTTTTTACAAAATATGAAGCTGTTTATAATGTC
>NZ_CAJTCF010000144.1:0-2775 GCF_910574735.1 Duncaniella muricolitica
CAACCCGACGCAGACCTGAAAATAATGCTCGCCGATGCATCTGAATCGCCGCCGGAAGAAACTGAAAACTGATAAGGGGGCTTGTCCTATACAAAAAGTTAGCCCAACTTCTATATTTCAAGAAGTTGGACTCGACTTTTTATGGTTTAGCGGACAGTAATAATTGTTAATATATTTATGAGCAACACACATAATTCCGTCAATTCTCACGAGGTGAGGATTGATGTCACCAAGCAGACTGCCGAGGAGCTGGCATTGGCCGGCCGACAGGCTCAGTTGATATTCAAGTTCAATCACACCATGCCCGGCACTCCCGAGTATGACGAACTTATGCACCGCATATTTCCATCAATGGGCAGCGGCAGCCTCGTCAGTGCGCCACTGACCACGGTCAGGCCACACAACGTAACTATAGGCCGTAACGTTGTAGTTATGCCGGGATGTCTGATGATGTCGGCCGGCGGCATCACCATCGGCGACGGAACAATGATAGCGGCCAATGTGCAGCTTATATCCAACAACCACGACCTCTACGAACGTCAGATCATAACCTGCCGTCCGATACACATAGGGCGCAACGTCTGGATCGGTGCCGGAGCCACCATATTGCCCGGTGTCACCATCGGAGACAACGCTGTGGTCGGAGCTGCGAGTGTGGTTACAAAAGATGTCGCCTCCGACACTATCGTCGCAGGCAATCCGGCCCGGCTTGTCAAACGGATTCCCCCCTTAGCCGGCTGTGCTCCCCTACCCGATGATATCGACAATCTTGAACAACTCGGGCTGGACAGTTGCGGCGATTAAAGGTTACAATAAGACCAAAAGAGACAAGTGATTTTGCCGTTGGGGGAAATCACTTGTCTCTTTTGAGACTTTTTGACTTTAGTTGTATTACTTCCAATCAGGATTCCTGGCTGGCGGTGCCGTGTTCAAGGATAGCTTGTACGGAGTTGATGGCAAGGAATGTAGCACCTGTACCGTTGATGGCACCAAGGATGGCGATACGGTCGGTATAATCAAGCAGACCCTGCTCGATAAAGTCACGCAAAGCCACGAGCGGATAACGCTGCTGCTGTGTATAATCCTTATAGTAATACGCCTTGATGCCGTAAGAAATGCTCAGCCAGCGCATGGTGCGGCGGCGATAGCAGATGGCATATACCGGACAAGCTCCGCGGAACGAGGCGATGAAACGGGCTGTACGGCCATGATAGGCATTGGCGATGATGGCCTTGGTGCCAATCTCACGCTCTGACACGACGGCCTGACGGGCGAGGAACGATGTCACATGCTCGTCGGCAAGCTGAGGGATGTTGTCGCTCGTGATTGTCGCGGTAAGCGAGGCCTCGACCTCCTGGGCCACACGCGCCATCGTGGAGACGGCCTCGACAGGATAGCGGCCGTTGGCAGTCTCACCCGAAAGCATGAGACAGTCGGCCCGCTGATAGACGGCATTGGCGATGTCGCTGACCTCGGCACGTGTGGGACGCGGCGAGGTGATCATCGAGTGAAGCATCTGAGTGGCCACGATTACAGGATGGTGGGCGGCGATACATTTGGCAATCATCTCGTGCTGAATCACCGGGATGCGCTCGGCCGCAACCTCGATGCCGAGGTCACCGCGGGCAATCATGATGCCATAGGAAGCCTCGAGAATGGAATCGAAGTTGTCGACACCCTGCTGGTTTTCGATCTTGGAGATAATCTTCATGTCCGAACCGAGACGATCGAGCTCGGCCTGCACAGCGTGTACGTCATCGGCACTGCGCACAAACGAGTGAGCCACAAAGTCCACGCCCAGCGATGCGGCGGTGGCGAGAGTAGCCTTGTCGCGCTCGGTGAGCGAGGCGAGATGTATGTCACTGCCGGGGATATTAACACTCTTGCGCGAACCGAGACCTCCGTCATTGAGACAGCGGGCACGGATAATGCCGGTGGCTGTGTCAATATCAAGTATGAGGAAATCAAGCTCTCCGTCATCAATCAGGAAGTGCATTCCGGGATGTACGTCCTGAGCTATTTCGGAATAATTAAGGCATATGCGTTCAGCGGTGGTAGGCTCCGACACATGACCGCAGAACTCTACTTCCATCCCCTCGCGAAATGCGATTTTGTCATTGGGCTCGGCATTGACAGTGGTGCGGATTTCGGGGCCTTTGGTGTCAATGATTATGCCGATACGAGGAGAGACAGCCCTACAGTTCTCTACGATTCTCGCCATCCCTTCGGCTCCGAGATGGGCCGAGTTCATTCGCACGACATTCATTCCTGCCATAAAGAGGCTACGGATAAACTCCACATCACAACGGCGGTCAGAAATCGTCGTTATTATTTTTGTGCTTTTCTTCAGCATGTACCTATTATTTGAATTGTGTGAATTAGTTGAATATCAGACCTGTCACCCCGACCATTATTGTTTACCGGCCCTGATGAGCAGCAGATGTACCTCCATCGACAGGGGTATTTCATCAAATTTTTTTTTGCAAAATTACTCAATTCTATCGGTTAACCCACGCAATAGTTAAAAATATTTTGCATTTAGAGCCCGACTTGGCCCCGATATTCACCTTAATATATGCGCGACGGCATGGAGCAAACTATATTTTAACCTACTTTAACAGAATAAGTAACTACTCAGGTAGGTATGCCGTACTCATATTATGACGAAACAATAGCAGCTTAACGTTCAATTATCACTTCGCATTTGACGCTCATAAAAGCTATTGAATATCAAGAAAATAAACATTATTTTACTTGCATATTTGTTTTTTTTTT
>NZ_CAJTCF010000145.1:0-2515 GCF_910574735.1 Duncaniella muricolitica
ATCTATGAGTTCTATCAATTCAAGGAGTGTTTAGGTGTGTTTTTGCTCATTACACTTAACACTCCTTATTGTATTTTGTATGTTTAAAATAAGTCAAGACAACTTCCAAGCCTTAAAATGAATTTAATCAATCCTCTGCGTATTCGTAGTAGATGTCCCACAATGTATCCGGAAAGCCATATCCACAACACTCCACAGACTTAATCATCTTTTTCATGCGTGGCGAGTATTCGGGCATCAGTCCGTTGATAGATATGAATTTGACCGCTTTGTTGAAATTGTTTTCAAGAGCGGTATAAAACGGATCGTCGTAATCGCCGTATTGTGCGGTCAGGCTGCATCCTTGTTCCACATAGTAGAGCATCAGGTCCGCAATGGCATGTGGGTCAGGTACAAGTTTCTTGAATGAGGTTATCAGTTTATTGCATTCTCTGAAACTCGGATCTTTAGGCCAGTCGTTACGACCAAAGAACTGATTGCGGATTGTCTTCTTGTATTTTTCAAGCTCGGCATCGCTATTGGGTTCCATATAGAACTCAAGCCATGCGCTCGCTTCCTTGCTCGCATCGTATAACTGGAGCATTATATCGACTACCTGTTCTTTTGAAAGAGCCGACATATATTTTTTTAATTTTGCTTTTGACATTTTGGTACAGTTAAAGTGGGATTATTCGGATGATCTGTTGAAACGGCTTATCCGTTCATTTACAATACGGATGTAGTTGCGTTTCAGTTTGTCGGTGAGAAAACTATGGTCAACAAGTCGCTTTGCACCTTCAGGGAAAGCGGTGTATTTGTTTAGGATTCTATCAATACGTTTTTTTACCAGGCCAATTTTCTCTCCGAATTTCTCAAAGTCGAGGCGGCATGGGTGTCCGGTTCTGTCGTAAACGTCGCTTTTATCTATATCGTATGCCAGTCCACCGTCAAGACCGAAGTCATCGCTATTGACATGCAGGCTGGTATTGATAAGGTCGTAAGCAGGAGCCAGACGGTAATCGTGCTCAGTCAGAATTAGCGAGAAATTTTTAAGGTGATCATCGCCATTAGCATAAATGTAATTGAAAACCACAAGTTCAAAGAACCGCTCCATGTCAACCATCCATGCGGCGACATTTGCCCTGATCGCTTTGGCTATATCCTCATAGCAACCGTTGTATTTGAACTGAAGGCCGGCGGTCTGTTCATTCTTGCCTATTATCGAGGCGAAATCCTCCATCGGGAGTTTTGACCCGTCAGGGAGGATGTCGAAACGGCGGGTAATATATACCGACTGACCTTTGGGCGTAAAACAAAGACCATTAGCCGCGGTCTGTATTCCGTAAATCTGTGAGGCAATCTGCATCGTAAGATGCTCGTTGGCAGGAATCATCTTGCGGTCACGGAGAGTCTTGTCCCACGGCGCAGGTTTCAATATATGTGTCGAACGCTCATTGTCGCCTGCTATATTGATTGCATCTGCATTTATAATAGCCGGAAATTTTTCCTGAACGCCTGAAACCGATATGCGGTGCATGGCATCCGCAATCTCGCCGACATTCCGGAACTCGTCAATGTCAAATCCAAGTACCGGATTCACTTTTGTTTTACCAAACAGTAATTTGGCGGACTTCGGGCTATAAGTGTTAAATCCTTCCGCAAGAGAAGAAGGACAGTTCTTTATTTCAATCATTGGTAATCCTCCTTACATTAACGGCTCCTATAAAATCTCTGTCGGCCATCGCTTCAAGCAGTCCGAAAAAATCCTGTTCATCAATTCTCAACGAGCGGCAAATCACACGGCGGTTTGCTCCCTCCGGAATCATATTAGAGAAGAAAGGGAACAAGTGCTCAGAATAAAAAGCATCTGTTCTTTTGGGTAACGTCGCGGAAATCGGGGGCATAGCAGAGTCAAGATAATCTTTACAATATTGGAAAGAATATCCGATTCCCGGATGCTTCTCCGTCAATATACCGGCTTTTATTTCATTGAAATATACCTCAAGCTGTTTCATAGGGTCTGCCTTATACGATATTCAATCTCAATGCCAAGAACATCAAGAATTTTCTTCACGGTGCTAAGTGCAGGATTACCCTTGCCACGCTCAATATCCTTGATTGTAGCAAGACCCACTTGCGACATTTCAGCAAGATCCTGTTGGGTGAGGGAAAGCGTTTCCCTACGCTGTTTCATTATATCCATCAGTCCCATAGTCTGACATAATAAACTTTTTTTGCAAAAATAAGGAGAATTGCTGAAACCGCCAAATAAAAGTATAATAAATCATACTTTCGGCCATTCTATTATAGTTGGTATTGAAATTGTACGCATAAAGTATAATATATCATACTTCTGTCGCTTGCGAAAATTTTATTTGGCTGATTTGGTAACTACTCAGGTAGGTATGCCGTACTCATATTATGACGAAACAATAGCAGCTTAACGTTCAATTATCACTTCGCATTTGACGCTCATAAAAGCTATTGAATATCAAGAAAATAAACATTATTTTACTTGCATATTTGTTTTTTTTTT
>NZ_CAJTCF010000146.1:0-2496 GCF_910574735.1 Duncaniella muricolitica
TGTAGGCTCGACACCGGGGCGCCTTGCCGCATTTCTGCGGTAGGTTTCCCCGAGTCTGCCCCCGAACCGGACTTACACCTTTCAGCGTATCCGGCTCTCCATTGGTATATACTCTAACGCTCACTTTCTTTGATTTTGGCATAACACTCCGCACATACGGCTACCGTTTTACGGTGCCGATACAGCATCTGTCGCCCCCAAGGGGTATCGCCATTAACTGTCTTTAATGTGCGAACATGGTGCATAATGAGAGGTCCCTTGGTCCCACAGACTTCACATATGCAAGACCTTAGCCTATCCGCAAGGGTGGCTTTTGGAAGATACATTGTGCATGGGAGACGGTCACAGAAATCGAATTCTGACGGTTTTCGTCTTTTGAAACCTCCGTTGTATAGTGTACGAGTTCGGTCTTTCCCTTTCTCGTCTTTATAAGACACTGTGAACACCTTGTCTTTTTTATATTTGGCAAGGATGCCCTGCACAGTACTGTTAAGTTTCTGAGCAAGTGTCTTGTAAAGGCTATACGACATTATGTAGCCAAAACCTGCGCAGGCTTCGGAGGAGTTGTTGGCAAAACCGTAATAGTTGTAGAAACCTCTGATTTCAAGGTCATATTGAGCGACCATTTCATGTGGTTTCATTCCTATCATCGGGGTTCTTGCTTTCGGTTTCCAAACTTCTTTGCCTTTTTCTTGGGTAAATTTTACCGCTCCGAGTTCAATCAGTTTCTTTCTGACAGTTTCGGACGATAGATTTACTTTGACTACACCTACAAACATACGTTGGATGACACCTCGCTTGTTTCTTTTTGTATCATCCAATGTTTGGACGGTGATGTCAAAGCCAAGAAATTTTGCGTTCTCTGACGCATGGGTTATCAAGGTCTTTTCAGCGGATAGTTCAAGGAGCAGTTTTTCACTCATATATTGTGTGATGTCTGCCTTTATACTTTCGCTGTCGGCTTTCGACCCGATGACCCCAATCAAGAAGTCATCCGCATATCTGACATATTGAAGTCTGCGATAGTTCGCATCCATCTGTAGCCCTGCGGGTACTGAAAGACATTTTGCCTGCAATTCCTTAATCCGTTCAAACAAGCAGGCTTTCACCGTCTCATCTGTTTCGGATTTCCATTTCTTGCGCACTTTCGCGAGTTTCTTGTTAAGACTGTCGTATTCGGGATTTACCTTACGTTTATTCCCTTTCTTGAAATTTTCAGCGTATTCTGCCATGTATTTATCGAATTGGTCGAGGTAAATATTGGCGAGAATAGGGCTCACAATACCACCTTGCGGTGCTCCCGAATAGGTGTTGTGATAGTGCCAAATCTCAAGATAACCTGCACGGAGAAATTTCCATATCAGACGGATAAACCGCTCGTCGGCAATACGCTTACGGAGTATGTCCACAAGTACAGAGTGGTCAATGTTGTCGAAGAAGCCTTTTATGTCCCCTTCGATAAACCACCTGCTACCCGTGAACCGTTTCTGAAGACTGTTCAGTGCGGTGTGGCAGCTTCGGGATGGTCTGAAGCCATGTGAGGTATCCTCAAAGTATCCCTCATAGATAGCTTCCAAAATCATCCTTGCCACCTCTTGCACCAGTTTATCTTCGATTGTAGGTATGCCGAGAGGTCGGAGTTTTCCGTTTTTCTTAGGAATATAGACCCTCTTTGCAGGGTTAGGAATGTAACTCTCATCTTTTAGCGAAGAGATAAGAGCGTTGATTCTCTCCAGCGACATTCCATCTATGGTCTTTCCGTCCGAGCCGGGTGTCATGTTGCCAGGCTTGGATTTTATGCGCTCATACGCTACCATAAACAGTTCTTCGTTGAAGAACAATCGGTAAAGCCGCTCATACTTGTAGTCAGCATCGCTACTGTGTGAGCATAGAGTGTTCAATATTATCTCTGGATTTCTCATACGTCTCTCACGTTATCCGTTGATTACATTGAAGATACCAACTGCGTCCCTTTGCCATGTACAGGGCGTTACCCTGCTCGGACTACTATGGACGCTCCGTTGCCATGTCGGATATTCAGAACCGAAGTCCATAGCCTTGCGGCATTCCGATTTAGGCAATCTCCGTTTAGCACGCATAACAACTATTGGCACGACTGACTGTCGGATGCGACTTTCACCTTTTTCTCCGCTTATTGCGGTCTCGCCGTGGTAAGTTCCAGCCGTGTCAACGCGAGAAGATAGACACGGTGCCACGGGATGGCGTAAATAGCTACCTTCCGCCACCGTCACAACTGATACCGATAGATTATCGTTCAACCATTCAGGCTTCATCCTTATGTCAGTCTTTTTCCCTTGCAGCTCAGTCGCAACATGGTAGTTAGTTGACTTGCCGCTTCTCCGAAGTGCTATGTTCCCCCTAAGGATTTCTCCGCAGGGTAAGTCGGATGGGAATAGATAATATAACATAGTTAAACTTTGTTATTTGGTTGTTAACAACTGTTTGTTGGGGTGATTTTACCCCAATATGTTATTT
>NZ_CAJTCF010000147.1:0-2490 GCF_910574735.1 Duncaniella muricolitica
GGTGCGCCAGTCAAGGTAGTGTCTTAATAGTCCCTTTGGCAAGGATTAGGCAAGTGTTCTTTGAAAATGACCTATCATCACCGACTTATCTGTCCAACGAAAGACGGCAGGGAGTGTAGCACGTCGGTACAACTATAAGTCAGTTAGTTACCAAACTGCGACTGAATAGCGATGATAAGACAAGTATGAGGGTAAAGCCCGAATTGGTTGAATGATAATCTAAGTGGTCCGTGTAGTAGGCTATGACGTAAGGTAACTATGGAAACAACCACAAGAAGTTTCTAATCGTCATACTGCATCACTCTCTTTGCAGTCGTAGCGTAGGGAGAGCAGGAACTTGGTGCAGCGCAACTGTAATATACAGGAACAGGTGGAAGTCATACCCGACAACTTGTCAAGCCAATAGTTAAGGCACTATAAACTGGGATTGCCTAAACTGTCAGCATCCGCTGACAGCATGGTAACGGAGTCTCCGCAGTAGTCCGAGCGAGGGAAAGCCTCGTACATGGCGAAGGGAGACAGTGGAGATTTTTAATACAATTAATGAATGAAGTGTGAGACTTTATGAGAAATTCAACAAACGTATTAAACAGTCTATACAAACATTGCAAGGACTTGGATTACAAGTACGAGCGTCTGTATCGTATTCTTTACAACAAGGATATGTATGCTGTCGCGTACCAACGTATTGCCCCTAAGCAGGGTAATATGACGGCAGGCACTGACGGCAAAACCATTGACGGAATGAGCATCGAGCGCATTGACAGACTGATAGAGTCATTGAAAGATGAAAGCTATCAGCCAAAACCGTCAAGGAGGGAATATATTCCCAAGAAAAACGGTAAAATGCGTCCACTCGGCATACCATCTATAGAGGACAAACTGTTGCAGGAAGTGGTGAGGATGATTCTTGAGGCAATCTACGAGGGACAGTTTTCTGATTGTTCCCACGGCTTCAGACCTCAAAGAAGTTGCCATACCGCAATGGAACAGATTTCAAAGTCTTTCTGTGGAGCCAAATGGTATATCGAGGGCGATATTAAAGGATTTTTTGACAACATTAATCACGATGTCATGATTAAAATCCTTGAAAAACGCATTGGCGACTGCCGTTTCATCCGATTAATCCGTAAGTTTCTCAACGCAGGTTACATTGAGGATTGGCAATACTTCAAATCTTATGACGGAACACCGCAGGGTGGAATCATAAGCCCGATACTTGCCAACATATATCTTGACCAGCTTGACAAATATATGGAGGAGTATGCCTCAAAATTCGACAAAGGTGTACGCAAGGAGGTGAGCAAACTATACAGACACTACCAACGTAAGAAAGGACGTGCAAAAGTAGCTCTTAAGAAAGCCACGACCGCAGAGGAACGAAACGAGGCTCTTCGCCTCGTCAAGATGTATGACAGTCTCATGATGGTGACTCCTGCGAAAAACGAGGGAGACACCAATTACAAACGATTGAAATACGTTAGATACGCAGATGATTTCCTATGTGGCGTGATAGGCTCTCGTGAGGATGCAATCAAGATTAAAGCGGACATAAAAGAATACCTTGAATCCAAATTAAGATTGGAATTATCCGAAGAGAAGACCCTTGTCACCTACTCAAATAATCCTGCGAAGTTTCTCGGCTTTGAAATCCGAAACAGAAAATGTGCGGAAACACGCAGAGACACACTCGGTAGAAAGAAAAGGTCTCGGAATAAAACGGTTGAGATTCGTATCCCTAAAGATACGGTCAAGAAAAAGCTTCTCGATTATGACGTTGTGGAAATAAAGAAACACAACGGTAAAGAAATCTGGAAGCCGAAAGCAAGACCCGAACTCAACTTTAACGATGACCTTGAAATTCTTCAAAGATACAATTCTGAAATAAGGGGTTTCTACAACTATTTCGGAATTGGTGTCAACTGCGCTAAGCAGATGAACAATTTCGGATACATTATGGAATACAGCATGTATAAGACTTTTGCCGCAAAATATCGTAGCAAGGTTACAAAGATATGTCGCAAATACAAGAAAGACGGCATTTTCACCGTGAGCTACCAAGGCAAGAAAGGAAATACTATCGAAGCTAAATTCTATAATGGTGGCTTCAAAAGGCTAAAGCCATCAAAGGACAGTAGAATTTCAACTCTGCCGAACTTCATAATGCACACAAGCACCACAAGCCTGATGGACAGGCTTAAAGCACAAAAGTGTGAATTATGCGGGGCAACCGACAGACTCGAAATGCATCATGTAAGAAAACTCAAAGGACTCAAAGGAAAAGAGCCTTGGGAAAGAATGATGATTGCACGTAGAAGAAAAACGATTGCACTGTGCAGTAGTTGTCATAAGAAAGTTCACAATGGCAAGGCATAGACTGAATATCAAAACGGAGAGCCGGATACGCTGGAAGGTGTACGTCCGGTTCGGAGGCGAGTATTTGGAAACCGGTCATGATTATATGACACGGCGCCGGGTGCTTAGCCTACA
>NZ_CAJTCF010000148.1:0-2352 GCF_910574735.1 Duncaniella muricolitica
TCAAATAGTTCGTCCATGCCCTCGGGCAGGCACATCCATATTGCATCTGCGGTTTTCATACCGCAAATTTAACACTTTTCTCAAAATCCATGCACCGCCATTTCGGCTTGACCCATAATTAGTTATCTTCTACCATTTCTTCATAAGCATATATCAAATACACCCCAATCCGATGATGTAGGCTAATAGATAGTTCGTATTATCCATTTTTATCCTGTCCCAAAATGAAAATTCCCAACCAATGGGCAAATATCAGGTTTGTTGCCATAAAGATAACACCGGCAACGCTCCACATAAGCATTTCCGTCAGAGACATGGCAAGGTAAATGCTGTACACCCCATAATATGCATATGGCAGGAGCAAAAAAGATGTGAACAGCCCCGGTACATAACCCCTTACAACGAAGGCTTGGGCTATATGTACAAGCAGATGCAGGGAGAAAGCCATGAACAATGCTGACCAAATCTCCATGGCGTATGCACCCTTCACAAAAGAGTATGCCGTGGAGGCGAGTATCACAGTCAACTCTTCTACGGCGGCAACGATAAGGGCACCAGTATTGATCCTTGATAGATATTTCAATATCGGTCTAAACCACGGCAAAAGCCCTGACAGTTTCTCCTCGTGTGCCAGTATCCATCTGCGTTGCACTATAGCTTCTTCCCCATCATGAAAGACAAAAGCGAAGGGGAAAGACAATACGAGACACAGTATTGATAGTGCACTCATGTATTTACTTGTTATTTGTTATTAGTAGCTTGATTATTCTCTCTATCATACTTTTTGTCCATTAGAACATTTTTATGCCTATGTCATCCTGCCAAATATCCACTCTGCCGGTTTCTACGAAATAGGGCGAGAATTTCGTTTGGGCAGCAATATCTAATGAGAGCACTACGCATCATAGTTTTTCTAAAACTTCAATATTTCCATTTTGAATATATTGAATTATCGATTGGATTTTTTCTGGTGGCCAGTTCCACCACTGGAGTTTTTGCAATCGTGTTATGATATCCGGAGCGAATCGTTTGCGTATCTCTTTCGCAGGAATGCCGCCGACTATTGAATACGGTTCCACATCTTTTGTGACAATCGCCCGTGTGCCAATTATCGCACCGTCTCCGATGGTCACTCCAGCCATAATCACAGCTTCATACCCAATCCACACGTCATTGCCTATAACAATATCGCCTTTGTTATCCCAAGCAGAGACTACCTCCGATTTCTGCAATCCCCATTCCTCGAAGAATAACGGAAATGTATATGTTGAAAGCGATTTCAGCGTGTGGTTGGCGCAATTGAAGATAAACTTTGCTCCGCAAGCTATCGAGCAAAATTTTCCTATAATTAGGCGGTCATGATTTATAGGGTAATGATATAGCACATTATTCTTCTCAAAGTCACGAGGGTCATTTACGAAATCATTGTAAATTGTAAAATCTCCAACCTCAATATTTTGGCATGTTATGACCGATTTGAGATATACGGTCTGTGCATCGCCTGTTCGGGGATATATTTTATTGCTTTCCATTGTAGAACATCAGATATTTTTCAAGATTTTCAGATATGTATTCTAAATTATGATGACCATTTGAAATATGGCATTCCGTTTTTATGCCCCGATTCAGTAATAATCCATTAAGAATTTCTACCGATTTGTCAAAACCTCCTTCATCCTTATCTCCAGCATCAAGATACCATGACTGGGTACTGTGGTGTTCATTGAAGTCATCGAATTCCAAAGGATTATTCTGATGAAATTTCTCCTTGCTCCCGTAATAAGGCAAATCGAAAGGATCAAGGTCAAGTTCCACTGCCGGCATGTGTCCTCCAACTTTTGAAAATAGTTCAGGGTATTTCAGTCCATAATGAATTGCTGCAAATCCTCCGGCGGAAGCACCGCCTACGTATCTTCCGTTTCGAGAGGGGATTGTGTTGAAACTGTCATCGACTAAAGGAACAATCTCTTGGATAAAATAATCCTCATATCTTCCGACATCTATAACATTACCATCTATCTTTTCCTGATGTGCAATCTTGGCAGAATTCAGTCCACGGCTATTATCCATTCGAGGACAAACGATTATCATCGGTTCTATTTTGGATGCGGCAATCAGTGAATCTGTCAATTGTGCCAAACCTAACTGCTCAATAAAAGACTCATCACCACTTCTTCCATGCAGAAAATACAATACAGGGAATTTACCGCCATATTTAACGTGAGTTCGATATAAGAGTTCAGTTATCCAATAATAAAACAATCAGCCATTTAGCATAAAACTAAATGGCTGATTTTCTTGGTATTCTCGCGAAAAATTCGTAAATTTATAGTGTCCAATTATAACATTTAC
>NZ_CAJTCF010000149.1:0-2234 GCF_910574735.1 Duncaniella muricolitica
AGTATATACCAATGGAGAGCCGGATACGCTGAAAGGTGTAAGTCCGGTTCGGGGGCAGACTCGGGGAAACCTACCGCAGAAATGCGGCAAGGCGCCCCGGTGTCGAGCCTACAAATCAACAAGGAGAAGGGCAAGGTGCTTGCCACTAATAAAATCTACAATGACGGCAGCGGCACCATCAACATCCACCGCGCTTTTGAAGACTTCAAGATGTGGATGCCTCAATCCACCAAAGCGGAGAAACCGATGATGCACATATCCTTGAATCCGCATCCAGACGACCGTCTTAGTGATGCCGAATATGCTCAATTGGCACACGAGTATATGGAAAAGATGGGCTTTGCAGATATGCCATATCTCATCGTCAAGCACGAAGACATTGATCGCCACCACATTCACATTGTTGCTCTTAGGGTACGACCGGACGGCACGGCAATATCTACCAAGAACAACTTTTACAAGAGTAAGGAGATAACCCGCGAACTTGAAAAGAAGTATGGTCTTCATTCTGCCGAACGTCAGAAGGTTACGCCGGATATGCCAATCAACAAGGTTGATCCGAATGGAGATGTCAAGCGTCAGGTGGCTATGGCTGTAAAGCTGGTCGGGATGCGCTATAAGTTCCAGACATTAGGCGAATACAATGCTGTCCTCTCCTTATATAATATAAGGTGTGAGGAAGCCGACGGCCGATATAACGGTCGTGAGTATCATGGTCTGGTCTATTTCGCAATGGACGATGACGGCAAAACTATCTCAACTCCGCTGAAGGCTTCACGACTTGGTAAGTTTGCCGGTCGTGAGGCTGTTGACCAGCGTTATCAGAATGCCAAAGAGAAGATAGATGTCAGACCCACGAAAAGAAAAGTCGCAGCGGTCATGGCGCAGTCATCCGGCAAGGACGATTTCATTGCCCGTCTGAAAACGGAGAATATAGACCTTGTGCTTCGATACACCGATGATGGCCGGATATATGGGGCCACCTATATCGACCACAATACCCGGACAGTTCTCAACGGCTCCCGTCTCGGCAAGGAGTTTTCTGCCAACGCCCTTGAAAAGTGGTTCAATAATCCGGCTGAGAAACCGATTGTCCAGACGCATAGTAACACTAAGGACAACGGAACGGCTCCTGACAATAGTCAGCATCAGTATCAGCATCAGGGTGGAGACAGCCAATCCGACGGCACAGCATCCGACAATCAATCCAACCGGCACGGGCATACTGCACAATCAACATCCGCTCAAAGCCAATCCCACGGATATGATGACACTTCCATGTTCGAGGGGCTGGGCGGTTTGTTCTCTGTCGGCCCGGCTTTCGATGCACAGGAAGAAGCCTTCTATCGCGAGATGCAACGGCGTAAGAAGAAAAAACGTCGTGGTCCGAAACTCTAATTCTAAATTTCTAAATCAAAACAAGTATGTCACAACAAGAAGATGACCTGCGGTCGCTTGCCAAAATCATGGATATGCTTCGTGGCGTAGCCATGATACTTGTGGTCGCTAATATCTATTGGTTCTGCCAGTCGCTTATAGGCGGCTGGCGGTTCCACGCCGAGACAATGAAGGTGCTCGGCAATCTCAATGAGGCCGGCGGACTGTTCAACAATCCGTGGAACGCCAAATGGTGGGCGCTACTTTTTCTTGCCCTTTCGTGCTTCGGCACGAAGGGTGTCAAGAATGAGAAAATCCAATGGCGCCAAATCTGGATTATCCTGTCGGTTGGTGTCTCTCTGTTCTTCCTCAATTGGTGGATGCTCTATATCCCTTTGACGGTTCTCTATATTATTACTACAGTGGCAGGTTTTATCTGTCTCTTGTTGGGAGGTGTATGGATAAGCCGTTTGTTGAAGAACAATATGATGGACGACCGCTTCAACGAGGAAAATGAATCGTTCATGCAGGAGACCGAGAAGAAGACAAATGAATATTCCATCAACCTCCCCACAAAATTCTTTTACAAAAAGAAGTGGAACAGAGGCTGGATTAACGTCGTAAACCCATTCAGGGCTACAATAGTGCTTGGCACCCCCGGCTCCGGCAAGTCATACGCGGTAGTCAATAACTTCATCAAGCAGCAGATTGAGAAGGGGTTCAGCTTGTACGTCTATGGTGCGCCAGTCAAGGTAGTGTCTTAATAGTCCCTTTGGCAAGGATTAGGCAAGTGTTCTTTGAAAATGACCTATCATCACCGACTTATCTGTCCAACGAAAGACGGCAGGGAGTGTAGC
>NZ_CAJTCF010000150.1:0-2187 GCF_910574735.1 Duncaniella muricolitica
TTCGTCCATGCCCTCGGGCAGGCACATCCATATTGCATCTGCGGTTTTCATACCGCAAATTTAACACTTTTCTCAAAATCCATGCACCGCCATTTCGGCTTGACCCTTTCAGTCCCCTTTTTTCCTGCTGCTCGTTCCATTTTGATTTGTGTTTGAGTATGATATGCCGGCTGCGTGCCATGATCTGAGGCATGTGGAAAAGGCGCGACGATACTGATACTATTTGAGTTTGTACCTGAGCAGATGGCCGCAGTTGTCGGCCACCTCTTCTATTATCCTGTGGCATACTGTTTTCGGCAGTTTTATTTTGGTGCCGACTGCGATGAAATCCGAGATTGTAGGATGCCCTGTGCCGTTGACAGATGTGGCATGTTCGCCGTTGTAGCCTTCCGTGCATAGTGTAAGGTCGTATGCCGGGGCTATGTGCCATCGCCATTTGCCCGAAGAGTCTCGGCGAACGATGAAACTGAAATTCTTGCAGTGGTCATCCTTGTTGTCGGTAAGATAGTTGAACACCATGCGCCGGAACATCTCCTCGACATCCTTCGGATTCTGTGTCAGAAAACCTGTCAATGCAAGCAGATTGCTGTAGTCAAGAATCGGATTGCCGAGGGATATGCAGAGCAGTCCTCCGGCTGTGGCGGTGTGCAGTCTTTCCCCGGATTGCGTCAGGTCGAAACGGCGTGAGGCAAAATATTTGCCATTGACCAGTTTGAAATCAGGAACCGTTATCCCGCACTTTCGGGCTGTCTCGTTGTAGATATATTCCTGCTCACCGATATTCTTGGGGTCGTATGTGTGTCGGAACTTCACAAGCCAGTGACCGTCACTGTCCGAAAACACCGCCTTCGGTCTTGCACCGCCACTGTTGCCGCTGTTGAAAAGCAGGAGTCCGGCATCATCGTCCTGTCGTTCCCGAAGCACGTCCAATGCCTTTTGCTGGAGCATATCGAAATCATCAGTTTCCTCTCCTGTCACAATACTTGACACGGGTGCGTATATCAACGCGCCCATGCCACTGCTGCCTACAATGCTCAGTCTGTCGAGTGCCGACAGGTCGGTATCGTTTATGCCTTCGCGTAGCAGAGCCTTATGGAGCAGATAGCGTCCGTAACCATCCGGGAGGCTATCCTCGAAAATACCGAAATCACCGTTGAACGGTGTCGGCCTGGCTATGAACATACCCGGTTTCAACGGCAACTCCAGCGGAGAGATGCTGAAACCGTCGGCGAGCCATTCCCTGTCATATTCAAATACGCACAGACGGTTGTCGGGAGTAAGCGACATCGTGCCGACATTGCGGTCGTTGTATCTTACAGAAAGTCGGTCAATCTTCTTCATCGGTGCGGGGTTTACGGGTGTATGCTTTCTTCTTGCCGGTATTCTTGCGTATCTGTGTTAGTTCCTCCATTGTAGAATACTTTGGAGCGGCGAAAATGTCGCGTACTTCTTGCAGATAATTCATTGAGATAGCAAGGAGTATCAGATTCTTCAGCGATATGAGTCCTTTCTGCTCGAAACGTGTTATGTTGGCGAGAGCCACGCCGGATTTGTCAGCCACGGCTTCCCGCGTCAAGCCACGCTCCACACGCCTTTTGCGGAAGTCATCCGCCATCTTGCGGGCCACATCGTCTGCATCAGGCAGTGTAAAACCGTCTAATATTGACAACATATTATCTGAATCATCCATATTAACTCAAATAATGATTAAATATTATCAATTACAAAGATAGTGATTATTCTTTACATAGACAAATTCGCATGTGATTATTTCAGATGCCGCTCAAACGGACAATAACGGACAATAATGTCGCTCAAGAAGGTGTAGATGTCGCTCAAAACTTAGATGATTGCATAGTTGCAATGATACAGGAAAGACCAAATGTTAAGCGTGAAGAAATGGCAAGGCATCTATCGGTAACTAAAAATACGATTGAGAGGCATTTGAAAGACCTTAAAATTTCGTAGAAAGGACATCCTAAAACCGGGCATTGGAAACTCCCATAAAAGGGATAACCGTCATAATTTGATAACTCTTTTTAACATCGGAAGTATGTATAAGTAACTATTCAGCGGACACGCTAAGGCGATAATGTGGAATAGACATCACCATTATAAGTAAATTCAACCTGCTGATTTTATAGTAATTAGCTGCAATTTTATTTGGTAAAGTCAAATAAGTTTTGT
>NZ_CAJTCF010000151.1:0-2185 GCF_910574735.1 Duncaniella muricolitica
TATGATGCCGAGTCCACCAGGCGTCCGGTAAAGCCGGGTCAATATGACAAACTCGGATTCAGGCTGTCTCCCGACGAGAGCACGCTTATCTGTCCGGCAGGACATCTTATGAGGGTGATACGCACCGAAGAAGCATACTCACGAAGCGGTTTCCGCAGCGACATCACCATAATGACATGCGACCACCGCGACGGCTGTCCGTTCAAAGACAAGTGTATCCTCACAAAGAGCAAACATGGTGAGATACATCGCAAATTAGGTAATATTCGGCAAGAGAGGAAAGCAAAGGCCAGGCTTGATCTTCCGGTGAATCAGCAGAAGCTAAAGCGAAGGTCGCTGGAACCTGAGCCAGTTTTCGGACAACTCAAACACAATCATGGATACACACGCTTCCGCCACTTCGGAAAAGCCAAGGTCACAATGGATCTCGGCTTCGTATTCATGGCTCTTAATATCCTGAAATTGCATAAAAACATACAAAAATCGGCCTGAAAAGACCGATTTTCGCTGTTTTTTAGTGTATGCCCGATTTTCAACTTCCTGAGAATTGAATATACGAACTAATCTCGAAAAAATCCAGATTATTCTAAAATATTTATTACTGTCCGCTAAACCATAAAAAGTCGAGTCCAACTTCTTGAAATGTAGAAGTTGGGCTAACTTTTTGTATAGGACAAGCCCCCTTATCAGTTTTCAGTTTCTTCCGGCGGCGATTCAGATGCATCGGCGAGCATTATTTTCAGGTCTGCGTCGGGTTGATTGAGGAACTTTTCGAGATTTAGGTAATACATCAGCACGATTCGTACCATTGTCGCCAGTCCCGAGAAACTCCAGCGTCTTGTCAGTTTGTTTTGCAGGACCGAAAGCAGCAGATTGGCTATAAGTGTGACCCATACCTGGATCTTGATGGCATTTGCGCTTTCGCCGTAGAAGTATCTCAGAGGAAAGTTCTGCTTTATCTGTTTGAAAAGTGACTCGATCTGCCACCGACGGCGGTATATCGCCACAATTGTCTCCAAGGGCATGTCAAAATCGTTGGTAAGCAGAGAGATGAGTTTTGGCTTCTTGCCTTTCTTGATGTCTACGTATGTTATTATTCTGGCAATGTGGTTGATGCCGTCTTTACGGAACACTACAATCTGCTCACGATACTCCATCAGACCCTTTGAATTCTGATGCATACAGTCGACAAGAATCTCATAACAGAGGTTTTTCTTCATTTTTGTGACATAGATGACGCCACGGTCTGTAAGTTCCTCGAATTTGGAGTAGTTGATATATGCACGGTCAAGAGCCAGTATCTCGTCGTGGCTGTAATGGCTTGGGGCGAGCATGAAAGAGTCGTTAGTGGCCGCCGAAGTAAACCGGACATCGCATGGAACGCCTTCGTTGGCATGGATGACCGAGTGCACTTTGAGGCCACCTTTCTTCTTTCCTGTCTTGGGATGCCGGCCAACGCCCTTGAAAATGGCATTGGAAAAAAGCGAAATGGTCGTGGAATCAATGATGCAAAGCTGTTTTATCCATTCTTCCGTGCCATTGCGTCGGCTGTCCGATGAAAGGATACCTTTATTGACATCATACAGATAGCGGTATACCTCTTCAAAGAAACTCTCCGGGCGTCTGGCATTTGCGTCAGACAGAGTGCTGCGCCTGGGAACAGTTTTAATTCCGACATGATGCAGTTTACGCACCTCCGCCGTCATGGCGGTCTCTATCTCACGCAATGAGTCGAACCGCTGTATCACGGCATAGAGCATCGTCAACAGGTGAGTGAAGCCGTCAAAACTCTTTATATACTTCTCTCCGCCGTGTTTTCGGCTGATTTCGACAATTTTTTCGCGGTCGAGCGATTTTATCAACTGCCCATATATCGGCTGTCCGAAGAAATTACTACTTTTGCTCATGGTTATTCATGGTTTGTTTGACGACACCAAAAATAACTAATTAGGGCTGACTCCTGCAAATGGTAATCGACTTTTGTCGCTTGCCTTAGCAAGAATCAGCCCTAATTTTTCAATCGCTCAAAAAAAGGGTCAAGCCGAAATCCCAGTGCATGTAATTTCTCGTAAATTGGTAAGAGAGTGTTTAGTTTTAACTGAAATTTAATTTTACAAGTGAGCTAGGAGCAATTTAATAGTTGCGAAGTCAATCATCTCTTCTGCGGATTCAGTAGAGGCTTCAT
>NZ_CAJTCF010000152.1:0-2171 GCF_910574735.1 Duncaniella muricolitica
AATGGAGAGCCGGATACGCTGAAAGGTGTAAGTCCGGTTCGGGGGCAGACTCGGGGAAACCTACCGCAGAAATGCGGCAAGGCGCCCCGGTGTCGAGCCTACAGATAAACAAGGAGAAAGGCAGGTTGCTCGACACCAACAAAATCTTCAACGACGGAACAGGGACTGTCAACATACACCGTGCGTTTGAGGATTTCAAGCGGTGGATGCCTGCCAATTCCAAAGCCGAAAAGACGATGATGCACATATCGCTCAATCCGCACCCTGATGACCGGCTTTCTGATGTTGACTTTGCCCAACTTGCCCACGAGTATATGGAAAAGATGGGGTTCGGCGATATGCCTTATCTTGTATTCAAACACGAGGACATAGACCGCCACCATATCCATATCGTGGCTCTGAGAGTAAGACCTGACGGCACCTGCATATCCGACCGCAACAACTTTTACAAGAGCAAGGATATATGCCGTGAGCTTGAAAAGAAGTATGGACTGAAACCGGCGGAGCGTCAGAAAATCACAGCGGATATGCCTATAAAAAAGATTGATCCTAACGGCGACATAAAGCGACAGGTCGCCAATACGGTCAAAATGGTGGGTATGCGTTGGAAATTCCAGAGCATGGGAGAATATAATGCCATACTCGGACTATATAATGTGAGGTGTGAGCAGACTGACGGCAGAGTCAACGGACGCGAATATCACGGACTTGTCTATTTTGCCACTGATGACAACGGCAACACAATCGCCACTCCATTCAAGGCTTCACGCCTCGGCAAGTTCGCCAGCCGCACTGCCATTGACAACCGGTTTGAACGTGCAAAAGACAAGATTGACATCAAGCCGACCAAGAGAATGGTTGCCGAGGCTATGGCTTCCGCCTCCGGCAAAGATGATTTCATCGCAGGACTGAAGGAGAGGAATATCGACCTTGTTCTCCGCTACACTGAGGACGGACGGATTTATGGAGCGACGTTCATAGACCACAATACTATGACGGTTCTCAACGGTTCCCGCATCGGCAAGGAGTTCTCCGCAAACGCCCTGCAAAGGTGGTTCGACAATCCGGAACAGAAGCCTGTGCAGAATATGTCGGATATTACCGCACCCGATAGAGATACGGATGCACGCAATGACGGGCAAGCATCAGATGACACTGCCCAGTCCGCAAGTCAGCAGAATAAGCAGAGTGGTCGCAACAACGACTATGACGATATTCCCTCATTGCCCGAACTTGACTTGTTCCATGTCGGCCCCGGCTTTGATGCCGAGGAGGAAGCGTTCTACCGTGCCATGCAGCGGCGCAAGAAGAAAAAACGTCGCGGACCAAAATTATAATTACTAATCTCCAAACAAATTTTGATTTATGAGTCAACAGGAAGATGACCTCCGGGCATTGGCTAAAATCATGGACTTGCTCCGTGCTTTGAGCATAATACTCGTGGTCGCAAACATCTATTGGTTCTGTCAGCAGATGGTATCGGGCTGGCAGTTCCATACCGAAACAATGAAGATACTCCGCAACCTCGACGATGCGGGCAAACTGTTCCATAACCCGTGGATTTCAAAATGGTGGACTTTGCTGTTCCTCGGACTTTCATGCGTGGGTACGAAAGGCGTGAAGAACGAGAAAGTTCAATGGATCCATATCTGGATTTTCCTCAGTGCGGGAGCCGCCTTGTTCTTCCTCAACTGGTGGATGCCGTCTATTGGCTGGGTGTTCCCGTACATTCTGACCACTGTGATAGGTTATGTCCTGATGCTTGTCGGCGGAGTGTATATGAGCCGGCTTTTGAAGAACAATATGATGGACGACCGTTTCAATGACGAAAACGAGAGCTTCATGCAGGAAACACGCCTGCTTACGAATGACTATTCCATCAACCTTCCCACAAAATTCTACTACAAAAAACGGTGGAACGAGGGGTGGATAAACATTGTCAATCCATTCAGAGCGACAATCGTTCTCGGCACTCCCGGTTCCGGTAAGTCATACGCTGTTGTCAACAACTTCATCAAACAGATGATCGAGAAAGGGTACTCACTTTATGTCTATGGTGCGCCAGTCAAGGTAGTGTCTTAATAGTCCCTTTGGCAAGGATTAGGCAAGTGTTCTTTGAAAATGACCTATCATCACCGACTTATCTGTCCAACGAAAGACGGCAGGGAGTG
>NZ_CAJTCF010000153.1:0-2145 GCF_910574735.1 Duncaniella muricolitica
TATACCAATGGAGAGCCGGATACGCTGAAAGGTGTAAGTCCGGTTCGGGGGCAGACTCGGGGAAACCTACCGCAGAAATGCGGCAAGGCGCCCCGGTGTCGAGCCTACAAATCAACAAGGAGGAGGGTCGCGTACTCTCTACTAACAAGATTTATGTGCCACCTGACGGAAAAATCGGCATTTCGGAAATGGTGGAGGATTTCAAAAATTATATGCCGAAGGCCGGACGCACAAAGAAACCGGTTCTCCATATCTCCCTCAATCCGCATCCTGATGATGTTCTGTCTGATTCTGACCTCGCTAACATTGCCCGCGAGTATCTCAACAAACTCGGATTCGGTGAGCAGCCCTACATAATTTATAAGCACACTGATATTGAACGACACCATATCCATATCGTGACGGTCAATGTAGATGAACAGGGAAAGCGACTCAACATGGATTTTATCCATCGGCGAAGTAAAAAGGCAACTACCGAAATTGAGGAGAAATATAATCTCCGTAAGGCAGAGCGTCAGCGTTTGAATCCGGATACTCCATTAAAGAAAGTTGACTGTAATGCCGGTGATGTAAAGCGTCAGGTTGCCAACACCGTCAAGCTCATAATGAGCCGTTACTCATTTCAGACAATGGGAGAATACAACGCTGTGTTGTCGCTCTATGGTTTGACCTCAGAAGAAACCAACGGCAGAGTTAATGGCAGGGAGTATCATGGGTTAGTTTATTCCGTGCTGGATGAAAACGGAAGAAAGATTGGCAACCCGTTCAAGGCTTCACGCCTCGGTAAGTTCTCAAGCCTTAATGCAGTCCACGAAAAAATCAACCGTTCCGAACAGAATATAACTCATGAGGCAGTTGCAAAGACAAGAAGGCGAGTTGCTCAGTCCCTGAATGAATCTCACAGTAAGGAAGAATTTATTGCTACACTGAAAGAGCGCAACATCGACCTTGTATTGAGATATACCGATGAGGGTCGAATCTATGGCGCAACATTCATAGACCATGATACGCATACCGTACTGAATGGCTCTCGCCTTGGCAGGGAATTTGCCGCCAATGCTCTTAATGAACGATTCTCCGGAGATAATGAGGTTAGCCGGACTCCTGATATTGTTGAACCGACAAATCCGGATAATGAAACAAATCAAGAGCAGCAGACATCAACCAACTCGGCTCCTACTCAACAGCCTCAGGATAGCGGTAACGACTATGATTACTCACTCCCCGGTCTTGATCTGTTTCAGCTCAGTCCGACAGTTGACGCTGATGAGGAGGATTTCAAACGCCGCATGAAGCGGAAGAAGCGCGGTCAACGACCGAAATTCTAAATATTGTATATAAAAATGTCTCAGCAAGAGGACGACCTGCGGGCATTGGCTAAAATCATGGATTTAATCCGTGGCCTTAGCATCCTCGTTGTGGTCACACAAATTTATTGGTACTGCCATAACCTTATCGGTGATTGGGTATTCCATGCCCAGACTATGAAAATTCTGAACGGTCTGAATGAAGCAGGAGGTCTTTACAACAATCTATGGAACGCCAAATGGTGGGCCCTTCTATTGTTGGCTCTCTCTTGTTTCGGAACAAAAGGTGTCAAGGATGAGAAAATCAAGTGGCGGCAGATTTGGATAATCATTGGCATTGGTGGTGTCCTGTTTCTTCTAAACTGGTGGATGATGAGTTTAGGTTGGCAAATTACTTACATCGTGACCACAGTTGCCGGATATGTTTGCCTCCTTTTGGGAGGAATATGGATGAGCCGAATGTTGAAAAATAACATGATGGACGACCGTTTCAACGATGAGAATGAATCATTTCAGCAGGAAACACGCCTGCTTACGAATGACTATTCCATAAACCTTCCCACAAAATTCTACTACAAAAAACGGTGGAACGAGGGGTGGATAAACATTGTCAATCCTTTCAGAGCGACAATCGTACTCGGCACTCCCGGTTCCGGTAAGTCATACGCCGTTGTCAATAACTTCATAAAACAGATGATTGAGAAAGGGTACTCGCTTTATGTCTATGGTGCGCCAGTCAAGGTAGTGTCTTAATAGTCCCTTTGGCAAGGATTAGGCAAGTGTTCTTTGAAAATGACCTATCATCACCGACTTATCTGTCCAACGAAAGACGGCAGGG
>NZ_CAJTCF010000154.1:0-2138 GCF_910574735.1 Duncaniella muricolitica
TATATACCAATGGAGAGCCGGATACGCTGAAAGGTGTAAGTCCGGTTCGGGGGCAGACTCGGGGAAACCTACCGCAGAAATGCGGCAAGGCGCCCCGGTGTCGAGCCTACAGATTAACGAGGCGCAGGGGCGGCTTCTCACCACCAACCGCATCTACAATGACGGTTCGGGAACGGTGGACATAGGCAAGGCGATGGAGGGTTTTCTCACCTTCCTGCCACCGCAGATGAAGATCGAGAAGCCGGTGGTGCATATCTCTCTCAACCCGCACCCGGAGGATGTGCTGACCGATATTGAGTTGCAGAATATCGCCCGCGAGTATCTGGAAAAACTCGGTTTCGGAAACCAGCCTTATCTTGTATTCAAGCACGAGGACATCGACCGCCACCACCTGCACATCGTGACGGTCAACGTGGACGAGAACGGGAAAAGGCTCAACCGGGATTTTCTCTACCGCCGCAGCGACCGTATCCGCAGGGAACTGGAACAGAAGTACGGATTGCATCCGGCAGAACGTAAAAATCAGAGATTGGATAATCCGTTGCGCAAGGTGGCCGCATCGGCAGGTGATGTGAAGAAGCAGGTAGGCAACACCGTGAAGGCTCTGAATGGGCAGTACCGTTTCCAGACGATGGGCGAATACCGTGCGCTCCTTTCCTTATATAATATGACGGTGGAGGAAGCGAGGGGCAACGTGCGCGGACGGGAGTATCACGGGCTGGTCTATTCCGTCACGGACGACAAGGGTAACAAGGTGGGCAACCCGTTCAAATCCTCGCTTTTCGGGAAGTCCGCAGGCTATGAAGCCGTACAGAAGAAGTTTGTCCGTTCCAAATCGGAAATCAAGGATAGGAAACTGGCAGACATGACGAAACGCACCGTCCTTTCCGTGCTGCAAGGCACTTATGACAAGGACAAATTTGTATCCCAACTCAAAGAGAAGGGCATCGACACCGTACTGCGCTACACAGAGGAAGGGCGCATCTATGGGGCTACCTTCATCGACCACCGCACGGGATGCGTGCTGAACGGTTCGCGCATGGGTAAGGAGCTTTCGGCGAATGCCTTGCAGGAACACTTCACCCTGCCATACGCCGGACAACCGCCGATACCGCTATCCATCCCTGTGGATGCTGCGGACAAGGCACACGGGCAGACCGCCTACGACAGTGAAGATATATCGGGCGGTATGGGCTTGCTCACTCCCGAAGGTCCGGCGGTAGATGCCGAGGAAGAGGCTTTCATCCGGGCGATGAAGCGCAAAAAGAAGAAAAAACGCAAGGGCTTGGGTATGTAATCAGAGTATCAACAATTAAAAAATCAATGTATGTCACAACAAGAAGACGATTTGAGGGCATTGGCGAAAATCATGGATTTTCTGCGTGCCGTGAGTATCATTTTAGTGGTCATGAACGTGTACTGGTTCTGCTACGAAGCCATCCGGCTGTGGGGCGTGAACATCGGCGTGGTGGACAAAATCCTTCTGAACTTCGACCGCACGGCGGGGCTGTTCCATTCCATTCTCTACACGAAGCTGTTTTCCGTCCTTTTGCTTGCCTTGTCCTGTCTGGGTACGAAGGGTGTCAAGGGTGAGAAAATCACTTGGGGGAGAATCTGGACAGCATTTGCCGTCGGGTTCGTGCTGTTTTTCCTGAACTGGTGGTTGCTGCCCCTGCCGCTGCCGCTTGAAGCGGTGACGGGACTGTATGTCCTTACCATTGGAACGGGCTATGTCTGCCTGTTGATGGGTGGTCTGTGGATGAGCCGCCTGTTGAAACACAATTTGATGGAGGATGTTTTCAACAACGAGAACGAGAGTTTCATGCAGGAAACGAGGCTTATCGAAAGCGAGTATTCGGTCAATCTGCCGACACGTTTCTATTACAGGAAACGCTGGAACAACGGTTGGATCAATGTAGTTAATCCCTTCCGTGCGTCCATCGTGTTGGGTACGCCGGGCAGCGGCAAGTCCTATGCCGTGGTAAACAATTTTATCAAGCAACAGATTGAAAAGGGCTTTAGTCAATACATCTACGGTGCGCCAGTCAAGGTAGTGTCTTAATAGTCCCTTTGGCAAGGATTAGGCAAGTGTTCTTTGAAAATGACCTATCATCACCGACTTATCTGTCCAACGAAAG
>NZ_CAJTCF010000155.1:0-2111 GCF_910574735.1 Duncaniella muricolitica
ACCAAAAATAACTAATTAGGGCTGACTCCTGCAAATGGTAATCGACTTTTGTCGCTTGCCTTAGCAAGAATCAGCCCTAATTTTTCAATCGCTCAAAAAAAGTTTAGCGGACAGTAATAATTTTGTGCTAATTCCTTCCAAAAGATTTTCGGGAGACAACAGCATGAGTCCGGGATGCGTTTATGAGGTGCGTGGTACACGTGTGGTACATTTCTCAGCGAATGTGGTACACGTTTTCGAGTGTACCACATCACGAAATCATAACCATGTATCACACTTAAAATCAAAACGATATGGCTGGAATACCCCAAATCAAGATTATTTTTGACCGCCGCAAGAAGGCTTCGGCGGTTACGACGGGCACCGTGGAGGTGGAGGTGTCATACAACCGCGAGCGTGTTCGCCTGTCCACCGGAGTGGCCGTGCTCAGGCAGCAGTGGCGCTCAAACCAGGTCGTGGATCATCCCATGGCCGAAAGCCTCAACGAGCAGATTCGCCGCGTGGCGGACGGCATAAGGGAGAAGATGTCTTCCATAGCCGCACACGGCGGAGAATACGACCTTTCTCTTCTAAAGAAGGTACGTAAGACCAGAGTGCAGTCTTCGACCATGGATTTCCTCGCATGGCTCGAAGAGCGTATCGACATGCGCCCGGTGTCCGAGTCTACCCGCCGCCAGCACAAGGTGATGCTCTCTTGCCTCAGGGAGTTCGGCGAGATCCGTAATTTCTGCGACCTGACGCCGAAGAACATCCGTCTGTGGGATGATTTCATCAGAAAGAGAGTAAAGACCCAGTCGTCAGTACACGGCTACCATAAACGGCTGAAGCCGTACATCATCGAGGCCATCCAGTTCGAGAAACTGGAGAGCAACCCTTATGAGAACATGAGGATACCGAGAGGCAAGTCGGAAGGAATAAAGTTCCTTACCGAAGAGGAACGCGACAGGGTCGAGGCTCTTGAGCTTTACGGCATGACGGAGCAGGTGCGCGATATGTTTATCTTCTCGTGCTATACCGGCCTTGCGTACAGCGACCTCGTTAAGATTAAGAAAAGCGATGTGTTCAAGCAGGGAGAAGACCTGTGCATAAGGGACAAGCGGGTAAAGACCGGACAACCCTACACTATAGTGCTGCTCCCCAAGGCTGCCGCCATACTCCGCAAGTACGACTACAATCTGAACCTCATGAGCAACCAGAAATGCAACGACCAGTTGAAGCTGATTGCCAACATGGCCGGCATCCACCTCAATCTGACCATGCACGTCGGGCGCCATACGTTTGCGACGTGGGCGCTGACGAAAGGTGTCGATATATCTACAGTCAGCAAGATGCTTGCCCACTCCAGCGTGGCCATGACCGAAAAATATGCCCAGGTCTTGCAGACAAGCGTTATAAAGGGGTACGGCATCCTGAAATAAGGCACCAGTGAATCACCGGTATCAAGCCGTCATTCCGTCATGGAGTGGCGGCTTTTTCCATGCGGTCGAGGCGGAGCCGGAGCTGATCGATAGTATTGTTCTGCTCCGCAACCCTGCGTTCAAGCTCCGCGACCCTGCGTTCAAGCGGGCAGACCACTGATGAAAAGTTTTTCATCAGCTGTGCCATTTCCGACATGATGAATGAAAATCGGTCAAGCTCAGACAGGCGGTCGGCAGGCAATGCGCCGGAAGACAGCACCTCGCGCAGCATGTCCCCCTCTCCGGTCCAAATCCAGTCGTAATTGATTCTCGGACATACGGAGCTGAGACTTCTGACGAATTTCTGTGTCACCGATGACCTGCCGGTGATAACCTGTGAAACCATGCTTGGGTTGTAACCCATCCTTTCCGCTATCTCACGGTTGGATCGGAATAAGCTGCTTGATTTTAGCCATTCAAGCACATCCTTTATTCTGTTTACTCTGTTGTCCATATTTTTCGTTTAGGTTTTCTAATTAAAATGATTAGAGTCTTCCAATCATTAGTGTCCACTAAAAAATCATAAGAGTACTTTGAAATTATTGAAATTCAATTTGTTGTGAGCGTTTTTGAGATGCGACGATTTGAAATTAACTTTGCAGTCTGAATCAGGCTGTTATGTTAAAAGACAAGTACGTTTTTGCTCAATTAGTC
>NZ_CAJTCF010000156.1:0-2051 GCF_910574735.1 Duncaniella muricolitica
ATGCCGGCCAACACCCTTGAAAATGGCATTGGAAAAAAGCGAAATGGTCGTGGAATCAATGATGCGAAGCTGTTTTATCCATTCTTCCGTGCCATTGCGTCGGCTGTCCGATGAAAGGATATCATACAGATAGCGGTATACCTCTTCAAAGAAGCTCTCCGGGCGTCTGGCATTTGCGTCAGACAGAGTGCTGCGCCTGGGAACAGTTTTAATTCCGACATGATGCAGTTTACGTACCTCCGCCGTCATGGCGGTCTCTATCTCACGCAATGAGTCGAACCGCTGTATCACGGCATAGAGCATCGTCAACAGGTGAGTGAAGCCGTCAAAACTCTTTATATACTTCTCTCCGCCGTGTTTTCGGCTGATTTCAACAATTTTTTCGCGGTCGAGCGATTTTATCAACTGCCCATATATCGGCTGTCCGAAGAAATTACTACTTTTGCTCATGGTTATTCATGGTTTGTTTGACGACACCAAAAATAACTAATTAGGGCTGACTCCTGCAAATGGTAATCGACTTTTGTCGCTTGCCTTAGCAAGAATCAGCCCTAATTTTTCAATCGCTCAAAAAAAGTTTAGCGGACAGTAATAATATATTATAAACGATATAAATGTTGCAATTATGAGCCTGAGATACACACCGGAGAATATAACCTCGCTTGACAGAGATGAAATATTCGTGTTTGGCAGTAACCTCCAGGGGTTACATCACGGGGGTGCAGCCCGCGTCGCACATGAACGGTTCGGAGCAATAATGGGCCAGGGCGTAGGTTTGCAAGGCCAATCCTACGCCATACCTACCATGCAAGGCGGAGTTGAGACAATAAAGCCGTATGTAGATGATTTTATCGAACTTGCACGTGAATGGGATCAGACTACATTTTTGGTCACACGTATAGGTTGCGGTATAGCCGGCTTCACAGATGAACAGATAGCTCCGCTTTTCGCAGAGGCTATGAAACTATATAATGTAGTCCTGCCTAAATCATTTGTAGACGTTATCCGCAAGCAGGAAAATAAGTAAGGTTTCGGTATTGTTTTAGACAAAGTACCTTTGATTGAGATAAATTATCTGAGCCGCAAGTGGTATTCGGACCTAAATCTTTCGAGTAAATAAGCACAAACATAATAAAGCAAGACTCAATAAATCAATGCATTATCTGTTTTGTGCATATTTAGCATTAGGTGTTTATTTGTCGTCATTTTCCTATGTTTTGTCTGATTGAAGAAAACAGCGGCGACAGCCCCTAATTAATGGGTCGCGTCCTCTATGATGGACGTGACAGTCTCTACCTGTAATTTTATTTCGGCAAGATGGACGTGACTAGCCGGAACAAAACGGCACTACATATCTGAAAACGAATACAAGAACGAGATTCTGGGGCTATATCTACGCTCGTCCATTGGATGTGGTCAAGCGCATACGCTTTGAACGAGGGCAGGAACTACAGGAGCGCGCCCGTATGGTGGCCGCCATCTGCATCCAGCCGCATGTCAGAAAAAGAATTACCCCACGGCAGCTATTACCGTTGCCGTGGGATAATAAAAAATTTGAGATACGAAACAATGGGTCAAGCCGAAATGGCGGTGCATGGATTTTGAGAAAAGTGTTAAATTTGCGGTATGAAAACCGCAGATGCAATATGGATGTGCCTGCCCGAGGGCATGGACGAACTATTTGAGATGGTGCGCTTCGAGCGCACGGAACAGTCCTATGACATATGGCTTGACGAAAAGAAGAAACTGTCTGATGAAGACTATCGTAATCCGCATATCGTAGCGCGAGGCTATACGGATTACGTTACGATACAGGACTATCCGATGCGAGGACGGCCTATGTTTCTTCACATGCGCAAGAACAAGTGGTGGGACAAGCAGACCAACGAAATCTTCAGCTACAACCTCGAGCTTCCCAACGAGGAAGGGACACGACTCAGTGCCGAGTTCGTGGCTTTTTTAAAAGATGAAGGTGGAGACGACAGCCCTGTCGATTAAGCATATAGCGCAGATGTACTGCGTCAACGGCAAACATTTTGCCGACTTGTACC
>NZ_CAJTCF010000157.1:0-1840 GCF_910574735.1 Duncaniella muricolitica
CAATACTTCGGTTATTTTTTGAGAATTTGTTAACGGCTCCGAGGAGCCAAGTGTTTAATCCGTTAAAAATCTGATGTTTAGCATGAAAATTTAACACTAAAAATTTGGTCAAGTCGTTGATTTTCAGTAACTTTAAGGTTATTCCACGACACTTAAAGACATGCTGATTTTCGAACTACTTGACCAATATGAGGGCATCTGCCGGAGAGCTTTCTTCGGTTGCGCTACAAAGTTAAACAAAACTTTCAAAGCAAACATCATCGAGATACTGATTTTAATCATGTGCATACCGCGAAAGATAAACTTTCTTCAACTTGGACGCTACGGGAGACGTAAGGAACAGCGATACCGCCAGACATTCCGTAAGGATTTCGACTGGCTGTGCTTCAACATGAATCTCGCTGCCGACCGTTTCCAGTATGGCATGAAACGACTGGCTATCGCCATCGATCCCAGCTATGTCTCCAAAGCGGGCAAAAAGACAGACCATGTCGGTCGGTTCTGGTCTGGATGTGCTTCGGCTGTGAAGCATGGACTTGAGATACTTGGTATCGCTGTGGTCGATGCAGACATCAAGGACGCGATGATGCTTCGTGCCGTGCAGACTCTTAACGCGACAGAACTTAAAGCCAAGGATATGACGTTGAGCCAGTGGTATCTGTCAGTATTGGAGAAGTATCGTACTGATTTATTGAAAATCACTTCATTGCTCGTTGCCGATGCCGCTTTCTCCGTACTGCCGTTTGTCGAGGGTCTGAAAGAAATCGGCTTCTCACTGATAAGCCGTCTGCGTTCCAATGCCGTGCTGTATTACATTTACGAAGGCCCGCGAACCGGCAAAAGAGGACGCCCCAAGACCAAGGATGGCAAGATTGACTTCTCCAATCCCGACAAAAGCAGGATGACCCGGCTTGACATCGCGCCCGAGGAGGGCGAAGCCTTTGAACTTGTGGCATGGTGCAAGTCACTGAAGCAGAAAATACGGCTGGTAATCCATTATCTGCCCGGAGGTGTACACCGACTGTATTTCTCAACAGACACCTCTGTCTGTGGCAAAGATGTCTATGACATATACCGGACACGGTTTCAGATCGAGTTCTGTTTCCGTGACGGTCACCAGTTCACGGGATTGCTCGACTGTCAGGCTCGCAATGAAAAGGCTTTGGATTTTGCCTACAACGCTTCGCTTGCCGCCGTCAACATCACTAAGGTGCTCAGGAAGCAGACGAAGATGCCCTTTTCTATTGGTCAAATTAAGTCTCTGATGGTCAACGCTCATTTCATAAAAAGATTTTTTGACCTGAGCGGAATTGACCCGAACAAGACTTTAAATGCTAAACTTGTCAAAGAACTCCTTGGCTTGGCGGTAGATGCCGCTTAGCCTATGAATAATTTTTTAACGAACTATTGATCCACGACTTGAGGAAATAATAGATTCAATGGAGCAACAATTCCCAATAGATTGATAGATTAATGAAGACTTGGCAGAAGATAGTTGGCTTGATAACATTTATCGCAATATTCATCGTTGGCATATTGACGTGGATTAATGCCTATGTAGATGCAAAGTATATTATTGAACCATACAATATAGACATAATAGAGGAACGATACTATATGTATATAGATGGTTTGTCCACTCTGATGTGGATAACCTATTTTTTATCCCTTGTCCTGTTCATTATTCTCTGGAGGAAAGGAGGTAAGCGATGAAATTTAATTGCGAAAAAATTCCACTAGTGTCCCATAAAAATGGGAGCTAGTTAAAAATTAAATAAATTTGGTCCACTTGGGTCGTAGAGAACATTGAAATTTTGAGATTTAGTTTTGTCGAAGAGAT
>NZ_CAJTCF010000158.1:0-1672 GCF_910574735.1 Duncaniella muricolitica
TTGTTGTTGCTTTCGCGGAGAAGGTATCCCTCACTTCCCTTGCGGGCGTGATGCCCAGCGGACTCGATTGTCTCGTAAACGCCGGATCTTTCGTATCGTTGTTTTTCCTTGGGTGGAAAATTGACAGAGAACTTTTATTTCCATATCGACCTTCATTCAAGACCGATAGGCTCGTCTCTTGTACTACTTCTATCGTTGCAATTCTTTTCAATGTTCTCAGCTTTGCCGTATCTCTTTCGGAAAAGCTCTGCAAAGGTAGAGCTTTTTTTGATTCCATGCAAGTTTTTCGCACTATTTTAACACTAATTTAACACTTTTCGGGTGAACTTTTGCAAAAAAGCGGGTTTTAGGCCGTTTTTAGCAGGTTTTGTGGAGGATTTTTGCTAATTTTGAGCTATCGATTGAAAATGCTCTCCAACGCAAAAAAAACACTGCTTACGGATAGATTTTTTTCAATCCGCGCCATATTATTTAACCTCACCACCCGACTGTGACCAATGACCACCGTCGGTATTCAAAAAAATTAAAGTCATGAAGAAATGCCTTGCCACATTATTATATATAACGGCCGTCATTTGCTCGGCTCTTCCGCTCACTGTCCATGCAGCCACGCCGGGCATGGTGAGATGGCACAACGAGGACGCGGACACCACGCGCATCAATAATATATTGAGCGAGGTTTCCCGCCAGGATGTCTCTGACATCAATGACCTCATGGTGACAATAGGCGAGAAATTAATCGGGACTCCTTATGTTGCCGCTACTCTCGAGGGTTCACCAGAGACTCTCACGGTGAATTTCGACGGGATGGATTGCACTACGTTTGTCGAGACTGTGGCGGCCTTGGCTATGACCATTGATGAAAAGAGAAATTCGTGGCAGGATTTTCTCTACAATCTGCAACAGCTCCGTTATCGCCAGGGACGTGTGGACGGTTACAGCTCGCGACTCCATTATATCAGTGACTGGATTGTCGATAATACTCACCGCGGTATACTCCGTGAGGTCACCGACCGTATTCCGGTGGCTTTCTATAAGGTCAAGACGCTCGATTATATGTCAAATCACCGGGATGCATATCCGGCGATGGGTGACGATGATGTGTATGAAAAAATAAAAAGTTGTGAGGTCGGCTATCGTTCCCACCGTTTTCCTTATATAAAGAGTACCGATCTGATGTCCAAAAAGATGGCTTCGCGACTTAAAGAGGGGGATATAATAGCTTTTACGACCAAGACGCCCGGTCTTGACGTGAGCCATATCGGTATTGTGGTGATGAAAGATGGTGTGCCTTATCTGTTGCATGCTTCGTCAAAGGCAGGAAAGGTCACAATTGACCCGCTGCCTCTGTCAGAGTATATGCGCAAGAACCGCAATCTTACCGGTGCGCGCTTCATCAGATTGAATAAACAGCAATAGTATTTTTGAGGATGTATTGACGGTCATGCATGTAACAAGGTGTCTTTCAGACACCTCCTTCGTCGATTCCCTAATACCGTAAGCACCCTGAGCCTTCCAGGCTCAGGGTGCTTACGGCTATCAATCTCCTGAGGGTGTTGCAGAACTCCTCTGATTAAAGCCTCTGAGAATTGAATATTTTAGAATAATCTGGATTTTTTCGAGATTAGTTCGTATATTCGATTCTCAGGGAGTTGAAAACCGGGCATACACT
>NZ_CAJTCF010000159.1:0-1471 GCF_910574735.1 Duncaniella muricolitica
AGGTCGTACAGCCCGTTCTTCTCCCTGCCGTCCACCATCGTCCAGAACAGGTGAAGACCTTTTGTTTTCGCCTGTCCCGTCGTCATTAGGTTGTCACGGAACATCGTGACGAATTTCAGGGTACTCTCCACGACAAAGCGGTCGGCACTCAGCGGAGTGAAAATGTAGTCCATCTGCGAGAGCGTCTTTATCACGCCGTTGCTTCGGAGTGTGCCGGGCATGTCGAAGAACACCACGTCGGGTTTCACGTCCTCAGTGGCAATCATCCTCTCGGCATCGTCGAGGGCGTTCACCGCATTGCTTTTGACGATGGTGTAGGCGTTCTTTTTGATCCGGCGGAAATGGTCGCAAGCGAGAGCCTTGAAGTAGGTGCTGCTGTCGATAAGCCCCATTTCGTGTTCGCGCAGCCCGTGGATGCTGTGCTGCGGGTCGTCGCAGTCCACGACGGCGACATTGTAGCCTTTCACGTTGTGCAGGTAGCTGGCGGCAAGTGCCGTGACAGTGGATTTGCCGATGCCACCTTTCTGTGTTGCGAATGCAACGAAGATTTCCTTACTCATAGTTCCATTTATTTTAATTGTTGATGATTTGTTTTTCTGTTTCCATACGGATTTGGCTGTCGCACCATCCGCTTCCGTGACTACACACGCAGGCGGGTCGTCGCGTATCCGGTTCTGTGGTGAAGCGGTGCGTCGGACAAATGGTGATTGACGACATTGCGTCATGAAGTCATTGAATCCATACGTCACCGAATTGTCGGAGAACCGGGTTTCCGACGGTTCGGGTATCCGTTTCGGCAAGTATCCGAAGAAGCGGATTTCCGGGTATTTGAATGTCCCGTTTATCATATCTTCAAATCGTTCGTTTCTTGAATCATGCTGCAAATAAACAAGTATATTCCGGAACTTGTATCACTTCTCCGGCAAGTGGCAGCATGTTGCGCCGATTGGCAGTCATTGACCGGGTCAAGCATCTGTCCGATACCGCTTTAAGGGCGTAACTTTGCACCCGGACAGCAGGGTTCGCCGATGACGCGCGGCCCGGAGTCCTGAAAGGTATTTTCCCAATCCGTCCCCTGACGGATTTTTATGTTCACCTGAACATAGCAAGATGTCTTTTCAGCCGCTCAAAATATTTTGAGCAGCCACGAAAAGCACTTGCCCTTGCAGGGGGCGGGCTTTCCCTCCGAAGTCGGGAAGCCTTTCAGAACTGCGGTGCTGTAATCCGAAGCGGCGGCTTATGCCGTCAATCCGCTAAATCCAAAGTAATATGAAAGAGAAAAGGAAAAGCAAATCAGGGAGAAATCCCAAACTTGATCCGGCGGTGTACTATTAGATTTGCAGTTGCAAAGAAAAGGGGGTCAAGCCGAAATGGCGGTGCATGGATTTTGAGAAAAGTGTTAAATTTGCGGTATGAAAACCGCAGATGCAATATGGATGTGCCTGCCCGAGGGCATGGACGAACTATTTGA
>NZ_CAJTCF010000160.1:0-1418 GCF_910574735.1 Duncaniella muricolitica
ACAAAACTTATTTGACTTTACCAAATAAAATTGCAGCTAATTACTATAAAATCAGCAGGTTGAATTTACTTATAATGGTGATGTCTATTCCACATTATCGCCTTAGCGTGTCCGCTGAATAGTTACAACCATAACATTTAGAAAATAGATATATTTGCTGCAAAATTGCAAATAACAAAAAATTTTTCTAAACATCACATTATGAAAGCACTCCCATTCATCGCATCAGCCGTCGCTCTGCTGTCGGCATGCACAGGCGCGCAGACCGACAACAACTACTATGTCAAGGCCAATGTCGGCCCCGACTTCAACGGCAAGACAGCCTATCTCTATGACATCGACCGCGACACCAATATCGACAGCGCGATTGTGACCGACTCGACGGTTATATTCAACGCCCCCATGACCGAAGGCTATAACGGCACAGCATCCGTAATCCTGAGTATCGACGACAATAACATAGCCAGCTTCTTTCTTGAGGCCGACTCCATCACCATCACCGAAGGCATAGCCAAAGGCGGTCAGCTCAATCAGCGTATCCACGACTACTGGAGCGAGCGCATCGCCTCCAACAAGGAATACATGGAGCTGCCCGACTCACTCAAACAAGAAAAACGCGACTACTATATAGCCAAATCCGACTCGCTCGACAAGGCCTTCCTTGAAGCCAACCTCGACAACGCCCTCGGCGTGCAGGAGATATTGCGCGACAAACGCCCCTACTCGCTGGCTGAAATCGACAGTCTGACGGGCGTCTATCCCATCCTCAACGGCAATGCCCGCCTCGAAAAGATACGCAAGGCTTTCAAGCTCGAAGAAGAGACCTCGGTGGGCAAAATGTTCAAAGACTTTGAGGTAACCTACAACGACTCCACCTTCCGTCTCTCCGACGTGGTGGGCAAAGGTAAATATGTGCTCGTCGACTTCTGGGCAAGCTGGTGTGGTCCCTGCATACGTCAGACTGCCGTAATCAAAGACCTCTACAAGCAGTATGCCGACAAGGGTCTCGAAGTCATCGGTGTCGCCGTGTGGGACGAACCCGAGGCTACAATCGAAGCCGTAAAACGCCACGACCTGCCCTGGCGCAACATCATCAACGCACAACACATCCCCTCTGACATCTACGGTTTCCAGGGCATCCCCTGCATCATACTTTTCGGACCTGACGGCACCATCCTCAGCCGCGACCAGCAGGACGAAGGCCTCCGCAACGATGTGGCCAACGCCATAAACGGAAAATAACCGAAACGATATAGATACAAAAGTTTCAAAAAGGACATAAGAAACATAAGTTTTTATCCAGAGAAGTTGTTCAAACTTATTTCGAGATGTTAATAATACAGTAAAATAATAAAAATACAGCGCATTCAGCAAAGGGCGCACTATATTATAGTTCCCACACTCTAATATACCGTACC
>NZ_CAJTCF010000161.1:0-1188 GCF_910574735.1 Duncaniella muricolitica
GGGAGACCTCTTCGACAAATCGAATTTCAAAAATGTCAATGTTCTCTATGGTTCAAGTGAACCGAATTTATTTAATTTTTAACCCCGTCCATTTTTAGTGGACAGTAGTGACTGAATATGATTAGTTAAACTTAAATTATGTGTGCGAATTTACATTATTATCTTTGTGGTGACGTATTAACTTTAACTGCATGGCAATAGGAAAGAAGACAGGAGGACGAAAGAAGGGCACACCCAACAAATCAACCATGTTGGGCAAGGAGGTCATTGTGTCCTTACTTGCCGATTATTCCAACAGCGGCCTTATGACTTCCGACTTTATGGCTCTTGATCCAAAAGACCGGCTCGTGATTGCAGAGAGACTCATGCAATACACGATGCCCAAAATGCAAGCCACAGCTATTGATCTCACCACCGGAGAAAAGGAGAAGACAATCGAAGACCGCCTCGCAGAATTGGCTGGAGAGGACGAGTAATCTACTCGGCTTCCACTTTAGACAGCAACCGCCTGACAATCCGTCGGCGGTTTTTTATCGTCAAATTGTGAAAATTATGTTGATTTTGCATGGGGTTTCCTCAAACTTAATGGGGGTTTTGTTTGAGGAAACGGGGGGCTGGCTTCATATTAAGTTCGACAAAACTCTCGGTAACCTCGCTTTTATCGCGAAAAACTTAAATTTTAATATCCTGTTTTTCAAGGCATTAAGTTTTGAGCGTTTCTTACGACATAAAAAGAGGAAACTATAGGCTAACTCGCGTTTTGTTTGAGTAAACTATAGGCCAACTATGGGTTTCCTCAAACTTAATAGGGGTTTTGTTTGAGTAAACTATGGGTTACCCCCATTTAATTCCGGAATTAAGTACACAAAAGAAAGTAAAGTATTTATACTTTACTTTCCGTTACACTCCAAGTAAAATATAAATACAAGAAACATCAACTGTCGTTGATGTTGTCGAGCGTGCGCGCGAAGAAAAGACGACGGCGACGACGTTTTGAAAACTCGATTTTGAAATTTTGTTTTTTTGAAAAAGAAATATTACTGTCCGCTAAACTTTTTTTGAGCGATTGAAAAATTAGGGCTGATTCTTGCTAAGGCAAGCGACAAAAGTCGATTACCATTTGCAGGAGTCAGCCCTAATTAGTTATTTTTGGTGTCGTCAAACAAACCATGAATAACCATGAGCAAA
>NZ_CAJTCF010000162.1:0-1025 GCF_910574735.1 Duncaniella muricolitica
GGACCGAGACTTCTTCATATTCCGACTGGTCAAACTCTACGCCTAAAAATTTAACACTTCTAACTGCCAAATTTAACATATGCACCGCCATTTCGGCTTGACCCCTCATTTCTTTATATCGTGCCACTCCGGGCACACCGAAGCGCAGCGGAGGTGTGCCCGGGTACGATCAAATCTGCGTCCTACGGACGCCCATGCGGGGATGTTGGGCTGCATGCGTGGGATGCCTGTGTGGTAGCGGATGTCTGTGGACGCGTATGTCAGAGGCATTAATCTACGATGCACCGATATTTCGGCTTGAGCTGTTAATACACGTAGATTGTTGTGGGCAAGGAAAGGCCCGTAGGGCCTGTGCGAGCTTAGGCCATGGCAAGCACTCGCGCAAGCGGTGCGCAGCCATGGTACAGAATAATTATCCACAGCATGTGCCGCGTAGCGGTACAACAATACAAGCGCATCAATGGCACCAATAAATATAGACTTGGGGAGGATAGCATAAAAAAATCAGCGGATTCAGAATCAATTCTGAATCCGCTTCTTGTTGGTGGCGGGGACAGGACTCGAACCTGCGACCTTTGGGTTATGAGCCCAACGAGCTACCACTGCTCCACCCCGCGATGTTTCGTTTTCGTGGTGCAAAGGTAGGCACTTTTTTATTTCCTGCCAAATATTTGCATAAGAAATATTAGTTAAATGATGTTAATATTATGATTTTAGCTTGATTTTCAGTAAAATAACGTGAGTTCGATATAAGAGTTCAGTTATCCAATAATAAAACAATCAGCCATTTAGCATAAAACTAAATGGCTGATTTTCTTGGTATTCTCGCGAAAAATTCGTAAATTTATAGTGTCCAATTATAACATTTACAAATATTTTACCGCTATGATTACCGAGAACAAAATTACTGAAATTTTCGTAACTACTCAGGTAGGTTTGTCGTACTCCCCCATGCACAACTTCCCTCGTTGCAACCAACGAGAGTAAATCGTTTTTTTACAAAATATGAAGCTGTTTATAATGTC
>NZ_CAJTCF010000163.1:0-995 GCF_910574735.1 Duncaniella muricolitica
ATGGAGCTGCGCAAGATTTTCAACGCTAAAATCTCACCGACAAAAGCCATGGGGCGGATGAACAGGTGGTATGAAAAGGTAATGGCTCTTGGTAACAACAACTTCCGCTCGGTAATCAAAACATTCAAGAACCACGCTCCAACTATCCTGAACTACCTCCGCCGTCGTGCGACCAATGCCTCCGCCGAGGCATTCAACTCTAAAGTCAAAATATTTCGCTCACAAATGCGCGGGGTTCGGGACCGAGACTTCTTCATATTCCGACTGGTCAAACTCTACGCCTAAAAATTTAACACTTCTAACTGCCAAATTTAACATATGCACCGCCATTTCGGCTTGACCCATATTTCTTTTTAATATATTAAACCGAAAATGTTGCATATCAGGCAAATAATGCATATTTTCGCGTAGCGAAAATCGAGGCGGAAGAGCCATCTCAGCCGCTCCGCCTCTTTTAAAAATTTAAATCTTATGATAAAGAAACACCGAAGGCGGTGCTTCGGCATCGCTGTGTGCAAAGGTAGACATTTTCGCTATAAAATACCACTATTTTCGTAAACTTCCACCAATTTTAAATGAAAGCCTAAATGAAAGGGTTGAGAGTAGGGCCGTGTGGGTGTAGACCTAAAAATTAAAAAATATTTGCATAATCAAAAATAAAGTCTTATCTTTGCACTCGTAAAATAAAACAAGCCCAGGTGGCGGAATGGTAGACGCGCTCGTTTCAGGTGCGAGTGCTGCGAGGCGTGCAGGTTCGAGTCCTGTTCTGGGCACCCCAAAATCCCGTAACTCATTGATAATCAAGAGTTGCGGGATTTTTCATTCAATTTCTGTCAGCAAATTGTCAGCGAAGGTCTGAAAAATCGGAATTTTTACCCTCTTGAATCGGACGGGTCAAGCCGAAATGGCGGTGCATATGTTAAATTTGGCAGTTAGAAGTGTTAAATTTTTAGGCGTAGAGTTTGACCAGTCGGAATATGAAGAAGTCTCGGTCC
>NZ_CAJTCF010000164.1:0-917 GCF_910574735.1 Duncaniella muricolitica
ACAAAACTTATTTGACTTTACCAAATAAAATTGCAGCTAATTACTATAAAATCAGCAGGTTGAATTTACTTATAATGGTGATGTCTATTCCACATTATCGCCTTAGCGTGTCCGCTGAATAGTTACTTTAGATAGAAATTAGTGTAAAAATATGTTAATACTCAATTTTTAATCTCGGGTCTCTTGGCAGGTAGGTCGGGTCATAT
Source organism: Duncaniella muricolitica (assembly GCF_910574735.1). Classification (NCBI taxonomy): domain Bacteria; kingdom Pseudomonadati; phylum Bacteroidota; class Bacteroidia; order Bacteroidales; family Muribaculaceae; genus Duncaniella; species Duncaniella muricolitica. Next base: position 207 of record NZ_CAJTCF010000164.1, read on the forward strand.
AGTTCTCCCTTTTTCACGAGTGCATAGAGGATTTTCAACAAACGGTTAGCCACATTGTTGAGGACCACATATATGTGTTTGTGTTCGATCTCATGTTTCTTCATCTTGTAGACACGCATCTTCTCAAAATGCACTACTGCCGAGCGCGCACACATAAACAGCAGGGACTTTAATTGTTTATCGCCCATGTGAGACACATGATTCCCTTTATCAGATTTGCCTGTGGCGTTCGGGAAAGGTGAGATACCTGCGAGCGTGGCACATTTCTTTGCTGTGCTGATCCTCTTGAAGTTATCGGTCTTTATTATCAGTTCTGTCGCAGTGACCGGACCGATTCCCGGTATGCTCTGGGCTATAACGGAGGTCTTAGACAAGTTGTCATCGTCGTCGATCAACTGGGCCATCTTCTGTTCAAGAGACGAGATCTGGATGTTGAGTTGCTCCATCATCTCCCGTTTTATTATCTGTGCAGTATCACTCTTCTCGGGACGGCAGTCATCGCCCTTGAGCATCGTCTGGAGCAGTTTGCGTTGCCGTACAAGCAAACGCCTGGTCGCATAAAGCTCCCTGAGCTCGTAGATTGTCTCGGAGGTAAAGTGTGTGTCGTTCAGCTTGTCGGCATATCGTTCGCCGTACTCCCGTATACGCGCTGCATCCAACGGATCACTCTTGCCACGTATCAGGCCCATGCTGTGTCTGATCTCATATCCT
>NZ_CAJTCF010000165.1:0-903 GCF_910574735.1 Duncaniella muricolitica
ACAATTTTTTCGCGGTCGAGCGATTTTATCAACTGCCCATATATCGGCTGTCCGAAGAAATTACTACTTTTGCTCATGGTTATTCATGGTTTGTTTGACGACACCAAAAATAACTAATTAGGGCTGATTCTTGCTAAGGTAATCGACTTTTGTCGCTTGCCTTAGCAAGAATCAGCCCTAATTTTTCAATCGCTCAAAAAAAGTTTAGCGGACAGTAATAAATCGTAATGGACGTTTGTTGTGTTTAACAATTGATTATCGAATAGTTAAAAAGAACCTTCGGCCTTGTACGAGAGAGAAAAAATGATTAAATTTGCATATGGCTTGGAAACTTGTAGAGACAAGTTGCGACAACTTGATTTGTGCCTGTCGGAGACAGTGCATCTCAAATTCAAGAGTCAGGCACTAACAAGGCACTATTAAATTTTTAGATACGCTATCTACTTGATATAGCTACATTTGGAGCGTAAGGAACAAGTCCCTCCATCTCCACAAATAAGCCTGATTGTCAGGCGATTACAAAGATTGCACCCAATTTTGCACCCAGTTTTGGGCGTGAGATTGGGTGATTTGTTTGGGGGCTTGAGCCAGATAATTCAGTTTTTGGGATTACATTCTCGTTTACTTTGGAAAATAATTTGTAACTTTGCGTCGTTTCCCAAAGTCAAATAATTTTTAAGTTTGGGAAATGAAATCAGATGAAACTAATAGAAAGACCGTTGTACCTCCGCCAGTTAGAGGGCTTGATAAATACTCCCGATATTAAGATAATAACGGGAATAAGACGTAGTGGCAAATCGGGTCAAGCCGAAATGGCGGTGCATATGTTAAATTTGGCAGTTAGAAGTGTTAAATTTTTAGGCGTAGAGTTTGACCAGTCGGAATATGAAGAAGTCTCGGTCC
>NZ_CAJTCF010000166.1:0-752 GCF_910574735.1 Duncaniella muricolitica
ATCTTCCGCTCGCAAATGCGCGGTGTCCGAGACCGCGATTTCTTCATCTTCCGCCTGGTCAAACTGTACGCTTGAATATTTAACACTTCGGTCTACTCAATTTAACATATGCACTGGAATTTCGGCTTGGGCCTCAAAAAGACATAAAATAGACATAAGCTCTCCGGGTCGTTAAACCGGAGAGCTTATGTCTATTTTGTCTTTGTATCCATAAAAAAAATGTGGGGAGCTTCACAGCTGCCCACATGCTTTAACCTAACTTTTTGTTGACTTTAAACTTAATGATAGTAGCTATATGCGGTTGACGTTAATTCTGATGCAAAGTTAATGAAATATTTGTATCATTATGAATGTAACTATTCAGCGGACGCGCCGATGTAGTCGCCGTTTAGAAAAGGGCGAGGATTGCGTTGTAGGGCGAGTTGCCGTGCTTCTTGGTTGTCTCGACGATTGAATGCAGATCCATAAAGGCATCGGCACCGAGGTCTGAACGGAAGCAACCGGAGTTTTTGAGTTTGATTTTCAACTTTCTTATTCCACGTTCTGAGGAGTTGTTGTCCGGCGGTATTGCCGAGTCTCGTAGAAAGTTGAAGATGTAGTCACGGCATTTCAGCAAGCCGTTCTTGAAAGTGGTAAACTTTTCGTTGAGCCTTGATAAATTTTCATCAATGAGATTGTCAAGGCGGTCAAGCCATGACTGAGGGTCAATCGACTCCGTCGGCTTCTGATTCCGTTCATGTATCGCTTCCTGA
>NZ_CAJTCF010000167.1:0-592 GCF_910574735.1 Duncaniella muricolitica
TTCATGTGCCCTTCTCTCCTTTCTTTATGACCTTTTTACTTGGTTACAATCGGTGTCACATACCTGACTTTTCGTCCGCCTTAGCTTACGCTTCGACGGCCTCGAGCCTCAGTGATTCGTTTTTTTATGATTGTTACTCGTTGTGTTTGATTTGCTTCACGTGATTCTTTTTTTTTGAAAAATCACGCTCGCTTTCCAGTATGTCAATGTCCTCTCTTAATGGTAGTCCCTGGCAGAGTTGAACTGCCGACCTCTACATTATCAGTGTAGCGCTCTAACCAACTGAGCTAAGGGACTCTCGGATCCCTCTCGGTGTAGGACTCGTGAACGAATCCGCCTCCCTGGGCGGGGATCGGTATGAGGTTGCAACAACAGTAGTCAAGTTTCTTCAATAGTTCGTCTGTCGCCGATATTTAAGACCGGGCGGGCAATCAAGCCCCCGGGGTCACTCGGGGAAGGAGGCAAAGCCTTCGGCTCCGCTCCAGAAAGGAGGTGTTCCAGCCGCACCTTCCGGTACGGCTACCTTGTTACGACTTAGCCCCAGTCACCGGTTTTACCTTAGGACGCTCCTTGCGGTTGCATACTTCAGGCA
>NZ_CAJTCF010000168.1:0-592 GCF_910574735.1 Duncaniella muricolitica
TATGACCCGGCCTACCTGCCAAGAGACCCGAGATTAAAAATTGAGTATTAACATATTTTTACACTAATTTCTATCTAAAATCCTTGCGCAGGTCAGAGTAAACGGTACACCGTCCGTTTCAACGAGGAGGAACACAACCGTTTCCTCGCCATGTTCGGAAAATCGGGTGTCTATGCACGGTCTGTTTTCCTCAAAGCGCACTTCTTCGGGCAACCGTTCAAGGTGCTGAAGGTGGACAAGACGTTGGTGGACTATTACACCAAACTGTCGGATTTTCATGCACAATTCCGTGCCGTGGGTACGAATTACAACCAAGTCGTGAAGGAACTGAGGCTGCATTTTTCAGAGAAAAAGGCGATGGCGTTGCTCTACAAATTAGAGCAACACACCGTCGAACTCGTGAAACTGAGCCGCCGGATTGTGGAACTTTCAAGGGAAATGGAGGCAAAATGGTCGCAAAAATCAGTGTAGGAAGTTCGTTGTACGGCGCGATTGCCTACAACGGGGAGAGTGCGTCCGTAATGGTCGCATAACAAATACCTCTTTGGCAAGAGGTTAGATAAGTGTTCCAAATAACATATTGGGGTAAAAT
>NZ_CAJTCF010000169.1:0-586 GCF_910574735.1 Duncaniella muricolitica
TATTCAATAGTTTTGAATACCATAAAGTTACAAAACTTTATGGACATAAAAAAGCCTCAGCTTGTGAAAGTTGAGGCTTTTGCTATTTTTTTTGAGAAATAGTTCTGCAACAACCTCATCATTGTATTGTGTCATTTGTCCGGGCACACCTCCGCTGCGCTTCGGTGAACCCGGTTACTACTAAATCTGCGTCCTGCGGACGCCCTTACGGGATATAGAGTGGCATGCGTGGGGTCTGTGCGGTTGCGGATACATGCGGATGCGTATGTCAGGTAGAATTGGGGCGGGTATTAATCTGTGATGCACCGGGATTTCGGCTTGGGCCATTTATTGGCGTCATTGATGCGCCGCTTTTATTGTTGTACCGCTACGCGGCACATGCTGTGGATAATTATTCTGTACCATGGCTGCGCACCGCTTGCGCGGGTGCTTGCCATGGTCTAAGTTCGCACAGAGGGTGTTGCAGAACTATTCCTCAAAAAAACAGCAAAAGCCTCAACTTTCACAAGCTGAGGCTTTTTTATGTCCATAAAGTTTTGTAACTTTATGGTATTCAAAACTATTGAATACAAAGTTAATGTATAAG
>NZ_CAJTCF010000170.1:0-531 GCF_910574735.1 Duncaniella muricolitica
TTTAAAAAAGCCACGAACTCGGCACTGAGTCGTGTCCCTTCCTCGTTGGGAAGCTCGAGGTTGTAGCTGAAGATTTCGTTGGTCTGCTTGTCCCACCACTTGTTCTTGCGCATGTGAAGAAACACAGGCCGTCCACGCATCGGATAGTCCTGTATCGTAACGTAATCCGTATAGCCTCGCGCTACGATATTTGGATTACGATAGTCTTCATCAGACAGTTTCTTCTTTTCGTCAAGCCATATGTCATAGGACTGTTCCGTGCGCTCGAAGCGCACCATTTCAAATAGTTCGTCCATGCCCTCGGGCAGGCACATCCATATTGCATCTGCGGTTTTCATACCGCAAATTTAACACTTTTCTCAAAATCCATGCACCGCCATTTCGGCTTGACCCCTTACGGCCCAAGCCGAAATTCCAGTGCATATGTTAAATTGAGTAGACCGAAGTGTTAAATATTCAAGCGTACAGTTTGACCAGGCGGAAGATGAAGAAATCGCGGTCTCGGACACCGCGCATTTGCGAGCGGAAGAT
>NZ_CAJTCF010000171.1:0-474 GCF_910574735.1 Duncaniella muricolitica
GTAAATGTTATAATTGGACACTATAAATTTACGAATTTTTCGCGAGAATACCAAGAAAATCAGCCATTTAGTTTTATGCTAAATGGCTGATTGTTTTATTATTGGATAACTGAACTCTTATATCGAACTCACGTTAAATTAAGTATCGTGTTAATCAGACATTTAATCCGAAAGCGTTCAGGGGAGCGTTCCCTTTCTCTACTCCTACAGATTTGCGGGATATTCTTTGCTTTGGCATCGCGAACCGGCTTTCGGCCAACATTCGCTAAGAATATACCCGCGAATTTCATTTCAAAGTTCTTACGCCATGTGGGACATGACTGAGAGCAAAATTACTGATTTTCATTGATTATACATGTAACTATTCAGCGGACGCGCCGATGTAGTCGCCGTTTAGAAAAGGGCGAGGATTGCGTTGTAGGGCGAGTTGCCGTGCTTCTTGGTTGTCTCGACGATTGAATGCAGATCCATAAA
>NZ_CAJTCF010000172.1:0-462 GCF_910574735.1 Duncaniella muricolitica
AATACCATAAAGTTACAAAACTTTATGGACATAAAAAAGCCTCAGCTTGTGAAAGTTGAGGCTTTTGCTATTTTTTTTGAGAAATAGTTCTGCAACAACCTCTGTGCGAACTTAGGCCATGGCAAGCACCCGCGCAAGCGGTGCGCTGCCATGGTATAAAGACAGATATAAGACGGTGCGCCGCGTAGCGGTGCCACAAAATGTCATGATGGTAATTCTCTGCGACTTAACGTCTTGATACGCTTGTGTTGTTGTACCGCTACGCGGCACATGCTGTGGATAATTGTTCTGTACCATGGCTGCGCACCGCTTACGCGGGTGCTTGCCATGGCCTAAGCTCGCACAGAGGTTGTTGCAGAACTATTTCTCAAAAAAAATAGCAAAAGCCTCAACTTTCACAAGCTGAGGCTTTTTTATGTCCATAAAGTTTTGTAACTTTATGGTATTCAAAACTATTGAATA
>NZ_CAJTCF010000173.1:0-421 GCF_910574735.1 Duncaniella muricolitica
TCAAATAGTTCGTCCATGCCCTCGGGCAGGCACATCCATATTGCATCTGCGGTTTTCATACCGCAAATTTAACACTTTTCTCAAAATCCATGCACCGCCATTTCGGCTTGACCCATACTCGACACCTACGGTCGTATTACCATGCACAACCCGGCGGCAGGCGAATTTCTAAGCCGAGCTGATCTTAAAGGTCTGCGGCCGGAAGATATCGACTCACCGCTCGCTGCCGGCATAGCCCGGCTGCGACAGGGCGAGACAGAGACTCTGCGACTGAGCGACTCGAAAATATATCGCTGCTCGCGATTGTGTAGGCTAAGCACCCGGCGCCGTGTCATATAATCATGACCGGTTTCCAAATACTCGCCTCCGAACCGGACGTACACCTTCCAGCGTATCCGGCTCTCCGTTTTGATATTCAGTC
>NZ_CAJTCF010000174.1:0-413 GCF_910574735.1 Duncaniella muricolitica
GCAGACCTGAAAATAATGCTCGCCGATGCATCTGAATCGCCGCCGGAAGAAACTGAAAACTGATAAGGGGGCTTGTCCTATACAAAAAGTTAGCCCAACTTCTATATTTCAAGAAGTTGGACTCGACTTTTTATGGTTTAGCGGACAGTAATAATATAAAATAGAGCGTCGCGATAATTTTTTTGTGACTTGTGTGGTATATTTAGCGGGAGCATCCGCTATAAGGGGTGACGATAAAGTGGCGGCATGCAAATCTTATTCCAAGAAAAATGGCAGAAAAAGCGTGTGCAGGAGCGTTTGGTGTATTAAATTGATACTCAAATATATGTAAAATATTGTCAAAAACGAGTCTTAAAATAAGTGTTAAATAAGTGTTAAAATAGGTATGAAAATTTGGAGGATAAATGAAAAGT
>NZ_CAJTCF010000175.1:0-398 GCF_910574735.1 Duncaniella muricolitica
TATTCAATAGTTTTGAATACCATAAAGTTACAAAACTTTATGGACATAAAAAAGCCTCAGCTTGTGAAAGTTGAGGCTTTTGCTATTTTTTTTGAGAAATAGTTCTGCAACAACCTCCCTCCCCTTTTGAAAAAGTGTGAGCGCGGAAGCGCGAAAAGCCACCCCATCTGCCCCATTAGGCCCATTCCCCCGCCAGCTCCCCCCGCCGCGCAGCTTTGTCCCCTGCTCGCGAGCTTCAGCTCGCCCTCCACTTTGAATTGTGTGAGCGCGGAAGCGCGAAAAGCCCGCCCATCCGCCCCATTAGCCCCATCCGCCCCATTCGCCCCATTAGGCCCATCCGCCCCATTAGGCCCATTAGGCCCATTCCCCCACCAGCTCCCCCCGCCGCGCAGCTTTGT
>NZ_CAJTCF010000176.1:0-394 GCF_910574735.1 Duncaniella muricolitica
ATACAAAGATACAAAACTTATTTGACTTTACCAAATAAAATTGCAGCTAATTACTATAAAATCAGCAGGTTGAATTTACTTATAATGGTGATGTCTATTCCACATTATCGCCTTAGCGTGTCCGCTGAATAGTTACATTCCATTTGAATAATTGTTAAAAAAAGCAAATCGGGGAGCAAATCAGCGAAAACCATAGAAAATGTGATTTTGCTCCCTCTTTACACCCCGTTTTTCTGATGTCTTCTGGTATTTACAGATTGTAAAACTGAAAAAATTTGCGTATCTTTAAGAGTATGTTTAGTTTTAAACCAATTTAAACATTAAGGAGCACACAAAACCCTCAATCAGAGTGTTGAAAGGAGAAAAAGGTTTTTGAATATGCATAAAATATTCT
>NZ_CAJTCF010000177.1:0-391 GCF_910574735.1 Duncaniella muricolitica
CCAAATATCGGTTTGCCTGCGAATACACCGCCGAGAAACTAGGTCCATATGTCAAACCTTGTGATTTGGAAAAGCTGTTTTTCCGTTTGGGATTGTTTCAAAGAGCATCGTCTCCAAACTGGGATTCACGTACTCCGGAGGAAATCGAGGCTAATATACCGGCTGCAAGAATCGAGGTCGCATCACCGATAGAGAAGTGGGCATTATTGCATTTTGGCTGGAACATGGGAAGACTATTTGGCAAACCTAATAATTTTATTAACCATTTTCTAAAGACCACGTTCCATTACCACCTTGATGGTCTTTCAGATAATCAACTACCAAAGAAGCTCAAGCAAAATCCTCTTCAAGGCGTAATCAAAATTGAGGAACGTTTTGACAAAGGTCTAAC
>NZ_CAJTCF010000178.1:0-390 GCF_910574735.1 Duncaniella muricolitica
TCGGAAAAGCCAAGGTCACAATGGATCTCGGCTTCGTATTCATGGCTCTTAATATCCTGAAATTGCATAAAAACATACAAAAATCGGCCTGAAAAGACCGATTTTCGCTGTTTTTTAGTGTATGCCCGGTTTTCAACTCCCTGAGAATCGAATATACGAACTAATCTCGAAAAATTCCAGATTATTCTAAAATATTCAATTCTCAGAGGCTTTAATCAGAGGAGTTCTGCAACACCCTCATTTCTTTATAGCGTGTCACTCCGGGCACACCTCCGCTACGCTTCGGTGTACCCTATTAGATTTGCAGTTGCAAAGAAAAGGTTAACTTTGCAGATAGAATCCTTAAAATAATTAACAATTAAAAAAGAAAGAACCTCCTAATGTCGCGTT
>NZ_CAJTCF010000179.1:0-360 GCF_910574735.1 Duncaniella muricolitica
ACAATTTTTTCGCGGTCGAGCGATTTTATCAACTGCCCATATATCGGCTGTCCGAAGAAATTACTACTTTTGCTCATGGTTATTCATGGTTTGTTTGACGACACCAAAAATAACTAATTAGGGTTGACTCCTGCAAATGGTAATCGACTTTTGTCGCTTGCCTTAGCAAGAATCAGCCCTAATTTTTCAATCGCTCAAAAAAAGTTTAGCGGACAGTAATAATTTTAGAATAATCTGGAATTTTTCGAGATTAGTTCGTATATTCGATTCTCAGGAAGTTGAAAACCGGGCATACACTAAAAAAACAGCGAAAATCGGTCTTTTCAGGCCGATTTTTGTATGTTTTTATGCAATTTCAGG
>NZ_CAJTCF010000180.1:0-352 GCF_910574735.1 Duncaniella muricolitica
GTGTCTCTTTCCGATGAAAGTTCGTGGAGATAGCACTCTATCAGTTTCTGCGACAACAAGGGGTGCATACTGCGGTCAAGCTCATCAATCATATAGTCCACTTCACTCTGTCCCAAGTCGATAAGCATGGGGATGAAATCAAGAAGCCTGATTGAACCGTCGGATTCCTCGTCCATTTCAAAAACGACCTCGTCATCCGCATCATTGCGGTGAACCGCCTTCTGCTTGAATATCGTGTATGTGCCGTCCTCTTTGAAATCAAAGAAGAAGCATTCGTTGCTTTCAGGAGCCGCCACCAGAGCAGTACGTCCCGGAGTTGAGCTACTTATGATTTTGTCAAGCAAACGGTCGG
>NZ_CAJTCF010000181.1:0-351 GCF_910574735.1 Duncaniella muricolitica
TTTATGGATCTGCATTCAATCGTCGAGACAACCAAGAAGCACGGCAACTCGCCCTACAACGCAATCCTCGCCCTTTTCTAAACGGCGACTACATCGGCGCGTCCGCTGAATAGTTACGGAATTTTCAGAAAATTGTTAAATTTGCGGTATGAAAACATCGGAAGCATTCTGGATGTTCTTGCCCCAGGGGCTGGACGAACTGTTTGAGATGGTGCGCTTCGAACGCACAGAACAGGCATATGACATATGGCTTGACGAAAAGAAGAAACTGTCTGATGAAGACTATCGTAATCCGCATATCGTAGCGCGAGGCTATACGGATTACGTTACGATACAGGACTATCCGATGCG
>NZ_CAJTCF010000182.1:0-341 GCF_910574735.1 Duncaniella muricolitica
GTAAATGTTATAATTGGACACTATAAATTTACGAATTTTTCGCGAGAATACCAAGAAAATCAGCCATTTAGTTTTATGCTAAATGGCTGATTGTTTTATTATTGGATAACTGAACTCTTATATCGAACTCACGTTAATTTATTGCCATGTCGACTTTTTTTGCCTTCATTCACTTATGAATCAATGAATTGGCTATTCCATCGCCGTATTTATTTAGCGTTCATAATGAATTATCCCGGGTCAAGCCGAAATGGCGGTGCATATGTTAAATTTGGCAGTTAGAAGTGTTAAATTTTTAGGCGTAGAGTTTGACCAGTCGGAATATGAAGAAGTCTCGGTCC
>NZ_CAJTCF010000183.1:0-335 GCF_910574735.1 Duncaniella muricolitica
AGCCATTCCTCCTTGATGCCATTTATAGAGAACTCCATGCCGTAAGCGAAATACCGCCCCCCGGTCTTGAACTCAATTTCAATCTTTGAGACAGGATTAATCGGTTTTGCAAGTTTGAACGGCTCGAAATCTCCGGCAGGAAATCTTCCCGTCGCAATCTGCTGGAGCAGTGCAACGGCTTTGATTACATTGCTCTTGCCCGATGCGTTGGCACCGTAAATCACACCGATTTTCAATGCCGATATATCGTCACGTTTCTGCGCCCTGCTGACATGAGCAGGGTGAACCGTTCCCTTTCCGGCAACGAAACTGATTGAGGTCTCTTCTTTGAAAGA
>NZ_CAJTCF010000184.1:0-324 GCF_910574735.1 Duncaniella muricolitica
GGCTCAAGCCGAAATTCCGGTGCATGTAATTTTCAGAAAATTGTTAAATTTGCGGTATGAAAACATCGGAAGCATTCTGGATGTTCTTGCCCCAGGGGCTGGACGAACTGTTTGAGATGGTGCGCTTCGAACGTACAGAACAGGCATATGACATATGGCTTGATGAGAAAAAGAAACTCTCTGACGAGGACTACCGTAATCCGAACATAGTCGCGCGAGGTTATACGGAATACGTTACAATACAGGACTATCCGCTTCGAGGTCGCCCCGTATATCTTCACATGCGCAAGAATAAGTGGTGGGACAAGCGGACCAATGAGATAT
>NZ_CAJTCF010000185.1:0-323 GCF_910574735.1 Duncaniella muricolitica
CCGGATAAAACTTCAATCTCCTATTGGAGAATCATATATCTCCAGTAGGAGAGGCTTTGGAGACGTTTTGGAGAACGTTTTGAGAGGGATTAGACCTCATTGTTCTCTGTTTTTTCTCCTTATACATTTGCAACCGAAATCTTAGCCCGGACGTGCCGCGTTGGCATGACGGTTTCCTAAGGTTTCGGTTGCATCATGTTCACAACACCCGTGACTTTCGACAGACTGCCCGAAGCGGTTGTCTATCTCATCGAGCGAGTCTCAGCCTTGCAAGATGAGCTACGGGAGCTGCGCAACGCGCTTGCTCCACCATCAAAAGACAG
>NZ_CAJTCF010000186.1:0-319 GCF_910574735.1 Duncaniella muricolitica
GTGTCAGGAAATAGTCTGACAACGGCACGATGTCTTCGGTCACCTCCCGTAATGGCGGTACTGTTACGTCAACCTGTCGTAGTGTGTAGAACAGATTTGGGCGGAACGTCTTTTCAGACACCATACGGCGCAGTTCGGGATCTGCGGTGCATATAACCCTCACATTCGGATGCTCGTTTTCAAGTATGTGCAGAAGCACCGATTGTTTCTCGAAGTTCAGCAACTGCACGTTCTTGATGATGATTGTACCGCCGTCAGCCTTCTTGAAGTACCCTTCCATCCGGTTTAGCACTTCGCTGCGCAGATTTGCAGGGTCGTG
>NZ_CAJTCF010000187.1:0-313 GCF_910574735.1 Duncaniella muricolitica
TATTACTGTCCGCTAAACCATAAAAAGTCGAGTCCAACTTCTTGAAATATAGAAGTTGGGCTAACTTTTTGTATAGGACAAGCCCCCTTATCAGTTTTCAGTTTCTTCCGGCGGCGATTCAGATGCATCGGCGAGCATTATTTTCAGGTCTGCGTCGGGTTGATTGAGGAACTTTTCGAGATTTAGGTAATACATCAGCACGATTCGTACCATTGTCGCCAGTCCCGAGAAGCTCCAGCGTCTTGTCAGTTTGTTTTGCAGGACCGAAAGCAGCAGATTGGCTATAAGTGTGACCCATACCTGGATCTTGATG
>NZ_CAJTCF010000188.1:0-309 GCF_910574735.1 Duncaniella muricolitica
ACTTTGTACGACGGACAATCTCGTCTCTCATCTGCTCTTTTGACGGAGGTGTGCTGCTGTTGCCGGAGTTCTTCGGGGGCTCCTCATATTTTGAAAGGCGTTTGCGAAGTTCCTCAAGTTCTTTATCCTTCTTTTTGAGCATCCGCTCAAGAGATTGAATTTTCCTGAGTTGAGCCTGTCCGTTCCGGTTAATCTGACATATTGTCGCATGCTGAGAGTCGATGGTTTTCTGCATCGACTCAATCTGGGCGGATAATCCGCGCAGCACTTCTGTTATGTCATTAACCGGCTGTTTCACAGATACAAAGA